>DASSMN010000620.1:0-5983 GCA_035688885.1 Gemmatimonadales bacterium | reverse complement strand
CGCGGCCAGGATCAGGATGGCCGCGTTGATGAAGAACGCGAACAGCAGGGCCACCGTCGAGTCGAGCGTGGCGAAGCGGATGGCCTCCCGCTTGGACTCGGGGTCAGGCAGTACCCTTCGAGTCTGCACGATCGAGGAGTGCAGGTAAAGGTTGTGCGGCATCACGGTGGCGCCCAGGATGCCGATCGCGATGTACAGCATGCCCGGGTTGGTGATGATCTCGGTGCGGGGCACCAACCCGTGGAGCACGGCGCCCAGCTCCGGACGAGCCATGATCAGCTCGACCGCGAAGCAGAGACCGATCGTCGCCACCAGCGCGATGACGAAGGCCTCGAGGTAGCGGAAGCCCTTGTGCTGGAGCAGCAGAATCAACAGCACGTCGAGCGCGGTGAGGCACACGCCCCACACCAGCGGGATTCCGAACAGCAGGTTGAGCGCAATGGCGGAGCCGATCACCTCGGCGAGGTCACACGCGGCGATCGCGACCTCGCACAGCACCCAGATGACGAAGCTCACCGGCCGCGAGTAGTGGTCGCGGCAGGCTTGCGCGAGGTCCCGCCCGGTCACGATGCCCAGCTTCAGGGCGAGCGCCTGCAGCAGGATCGCCATCAGGTTGGAAATGAGGATCACGCTGAGCAGCAGGTAGCCGAACCGGGCGCCGCCCGCGAGGTCGGTGGCCCAGTTGCCCGGGTCCATGTACCCCACCGCGACCATGTAGCCTGGCCCGGCGAAGGCGAGGGCCTTCCGCCAGAACGGCACGCCGCGCGGGACCGAAACGGTGTGATGCGATTCGGGCAGGCTGGGCAGCGTGCGCGGATAGCGCCAGCCGCCCAGATCCTGGACCGGCGAGGTCGAGGCGGCGCTCATCGCTCGTCTCCCGCGGCCACCAGCACCACCTGCGCGAGCTCCGCGCCGATGCTGTGGCGCTCGCCCGCGGCTTCGACCGTGACCGGACCGCCGAACGGCTGGCGATCGAGCACGGTCAGCACCACGCCGGGTACGAGGCCGAGCAGGGCCAGGTAGCGGAGTCGCTCGGGCTCGCTCTCGTCCACCCGGCGGATCTCGACGGTCTGGCCGATGTCCGCCTCGGCGAGTGGGGTGCAGGCCGCCTCGTGGATCGAGCCGTCGGCGCCGGGAATCGGGTCGCCGTGGGGATCGACCACCGGGTGACCCAAGGCCGCGGCCATGCGCTCGACCAGCGTGTCGGACACCGCATGCTCCAGCCGCTCTGCCTCGGCGTGCACGGTGTCCCAGCTGTATCCCAGGAACTGCACCAGGTAGGCCTCGATGAGTCGATGCCGCCGCACCATGCGCAGCGCGGCTCGCCGGCCGGTCTCGGTGAGCTGCACGCCCTTGTAGGGGATGTGCTCGAGCAAGCCCAGCTCGGAAAGACGCTTGACCATGCCGCTCACCGAAGGCGCGGAGAGGTCGAGCAGCCGCGCGATCTCGCTGGTGGCGGCCGGGCGGCCCTCCGGGCTAAGCCGGTAAATGGCTTTGAGATAGTCCTCGACGGATCGAGTAAGCGTATCGGGTACTGCAGTTGCGTTCACGCGAAACTCAGAGTTAGGCTTGGCTAATACTGTGGTGAGGCCGCGCGAATGTCAAGCCGAGGAGCTGCATCCCCTAACCTCGGAGCTGCGCGAGCAGACCGGTCAGAATCCGCTCGGTCATGCCCCAGACGATCATTTCGTCCACGCGATAGGCGGGGAAGTCGCGCGGCTCGCCCCGGATCTCGAGGCGGGCCGAGTGGTAGGTCTCGGGATGCAGCAGATGGTCGAGGTGCACCCAGCGCGCCCCGGCCACTTCGGGATTGAGCGTCAGCGGCGGTCGCTCGGCCAGGCTGAACACGAACGGCCGAACGGCGATGGGGGGCAACACCGGGGTTCGCGGGACCACGTCGTCCAACCCGCCGAGCAGGTCGGTGCGGTCCAGCCGGAGGCCGACTTCCTCCAAGGTCTCGCGCACGGCGGTAGTCACCAGGTCCTGGTCAGCCGGATCGCGGCGACCGCCCGGAAGGGCCATGTGGCCCGACCAGGGATCGCCGGTGCGCTCGGCGCGGCGAATGAGCAACACCGCATCAGGCGAGGGGACCAACACGACGGCGACCGCGGCCCAGATGAGCGAGGCATCGGCGTCATCCGCCGCAGGTCGATGCGTTGCCAGCCGCTGCTTGAGCCGAGCGAGACGGGGGCTCAGTGGTTGTGCGAGTGACATCCGCCGCCGCAGCACCCACCGCCGGGCGGAGGACCCAAGCGACTGTAGTCGGCCGGCGCGGACTTTCCCGCCGGGCGCGCCGTAGGCGACATCAGCCGGTCGAGTTTCTTGCCCTCACAGTCAGGGCAGCTGACCTTGGTCCCGGAGCGGACCAGCCGCTCGAACTCGGTCCCGCAGGCGGAACAGCGATAGGCGTAGATAGGCATGCCGGAGATTGGCCGGGACAGCGCTGAGGGTCAAGGTGCGAGGGCGCCCGCCAGCGAGGTGAGCCGGACGCTCTCCTCCCACAGGCGAAGCTGCAGCGTTTCATCGTACGATGCGGGCGACGACCGGCTCTCCCGTCGGCCGACGAAGTATCGGCCGCTCACGGTCTCGAGCTCGGGCGACGCGGCCAGGTGCACCACCGCGTCGGCGCCTTCTGATGGGTCCCCCCCGAAGGTCTGCGCGACGGCGCCGCCGACCATCGGCACGTTCATGTAATCGGCCAGCAGCCGGGTGGCGATTACGCCCGGATGGAGACAGTTGGCGGTGACCCCGGTGGAGCGGATGCGACGGGCCAGCTCGTAGGTAAACAACACGTTGGCGAGCTTGGTGCGCCCGTACACCCGGACGGGATCGTAGCGGCGCTGGCTTTGAAGATCAGCCAGATCGAGGGACCCGCCCTGATGGGCCCCGGAGGTGACGTTCACGATCCGCGCTGGGGCACCGGCGGTGAGCCGGTCCAGCAGCAGCGCGGTGAGCATGAAGTACGCGAGGTGGTTGACGGCGAATTGCATCTCCAACCCATCCACCGTGACCTCGCGCCGCTGCGGGATCACGCCCGCGTTGTTGACGAGCACGTGCACCTCTGGGTACCGCTCGCGCAGCGTCTCGGCCGCCTCGCGTATGGCGCGCTGCGATGAGAGGTCCACCTCGATGACATCAGCCGGCGGCCCTCGCTTGGCCGCGGCGAGCTCCGCGGCGATGCGCCTGCCTTCGTCGCCGCGGCGGCAGAGGAGCACCAGCCGCGCATCGAGCGCGGCCAGGCCATCCACCGTGGCCCGCCCAATGCCGCGCGTGGCACCCGTGATGATGCACACGCGTCCGCTCAGGTCAGGGAGCGAACCTCGGGGCGGCATCTAGCGCAGGTGCTCCGCAAAAAAGGCCAGGGTCCTGTCCTCCACCCCTTGGAGCGCAGGCGGCTCGCCCTGCCACGGGTGCACCGCGCCGAAGGTGTGGCCCGCACCCTCGACCGGGACGAACCGGGCCCGGGAGGCGGCGGCCGCGAGCCGCTCGCCTTCCGCCAGCGGCACGGCTTCGTCCTCTGTGCCGTGGACGATGAGCCAGGGCACCTCGATCCGCGCTGCGGCCGACGCAATGTCGAGCGCTGCCGCGTTTCGCTCGATGTCGTCGAGTACGTCCGTGTAGAGGGGCAGCACCTGGCCGGTCCGCACGTTCTTCACCTCGTTGACCCCGGCGGCCCGCCAGGCGGCGCGCTGCGGTGCAGGCCAGCGCTCGACGGTGGAGATGGCGGCCCAGGTGACCAGGGCCCGGATGCGGCGGTCGCCGGCCGCGTGGAGCACCGCGACCCCGCCGCCGCGCGAGTGGCCGAGCAGACCCACCGCGTCGGGCGTCGCCACGCCGAGCGCGCCCCCGTGGAGCGCGTCCACCACCCGGCTCAGGTCTTGCAGCTCGGCAGAGAAGGTGTTGTGTCCGAAGCGCTCGGCGTAGACGAACTCACCGCTGTCGTCCACGCCGCTGCCGCTCAGGTTGAGCGTGACGGCCGACAGACCGGCCCGGGCGATCCGATCCGCGAGCGACGGCCATAACCCCCAGTCCTTGAAACCCTTGAACCCGTGAACCACGATCACGGCCGGACGAGGGGTCCCCCGACCGCCGGCGCGGACGTCGATCAGAATCTCACCCAGGGCGCCGGGCAGGCGGTGACGGGTTAGGGTGGGAGTCGCCATATCCTAAGCTAACGCCTGGTGGACCGCCGCGACGCGGTGAGGGCGAAACACCACGGTCGGGGACGACTTGGGCTCAGGCGACCGCGGCCTCCAGCAGCTCTACCGACGCCGCATCCGCATCGATCCTGGCCCGCACCCCCACGGGCATGGTCCACTGATCGTCGATGTGGCCGATCGGCAGTCCGAACAGCACCGGCACCCCGAGGGGGTTGAAGTAGTGGGCCAGCACCTGGTCGACGCCGAACGAGCCGTCCTCCATGCTGCGCTTGAGGCCGGTGAACCGGCCGATCAGCACCCCGCGCAGGCCGGCGAGGGCTCCGACCATTCGCAGGTGGGCCAGCATCCGGTCTATGCGGTAGAGGTCCTCGTTCACGTCTTCCAGGAACAGCAGTGCCCCATCCAGATCGGGGAAGTAGCGGGTGCCGACGAGGCAGTGCAGCAGGGTCAGGTTGCCGCCGGCGAGCACGCCCTCAGCCCGGCCGCCGTGGATGACCGTGACCCGATTGCTCTGCGACAGCAGGACGTCCGCCGGCGGAGTCAACGGCTCGAGCAGGCCCGCGGCATCGGACGCCGCCAGCACCCGAGCGAAGTGGCGCCGAGCGAACGCGGGCATGGCGGCGCGCGCGGTCGGAGCGTGAAATGCGACCATGCCGGCACAGCGGACCACGCCGGCCAGGAGTGCCGTGATGTCGGAGTAGCCCAGCACGGGACGAGGACGGCGCGCCAGCGCGTCGAAATCGACGCCGTCGAGAATGCGGGTGACGCCATAGCCTCCGCGGATGCACCACACGGCGTCAATGGCGGGATCGCGAAACGCCGCGTTCAGGTCGGCCAGGCGCTCCTCGTCGGTGCCCGAGAAATACCCGTGATGACCGCGCGCGTGGGCGCCCAGGACGGGTTCGTAATCCAGCGCACGGCACAGCGCCTCGGCTCGCGCTATATCGTCTTGTTCCAGCAGGGGACCAGCCGGCGCCACCAGCGCAACGCGACTGCCGTGCGCGAGTCGAGGCGGCCGGACGAGCGGTTTTGACCCCATCAACGCTCCACTGTTAGATTGCCGCCACCTTTTTCAGTGAGGACGGTTTCGTGCGCGCTTCCCAGCCCGCGCTGCTCGCCGCCGGCCGCGTCATTGCCGAACTGCGGGACCAGATGGTCACTCAATGGGCGGACTGGCTGGGCGATCGCATGACCGCCGCTCCCACGATACCGCGGGCTCTCGTCGAACGGGAGTTCCGCATCCTCCTCGACATCATCAGCGAGCTGGTCGGCCCACTGCGCCGGGAGGTCGGCACGGTGTGGCTCGAGGCCTGCGAGCACTACGGCCGCATGGCCGCCACCCGGGGCCTGGCCGCCGGGGAGGTCGTCGAAGAGCTGCAGTTTCTCCGCGAGCTTCTGATTCGCAACCTGGCGCCGATTCTGGCGGCCATGCGGGCCCGCCAGGGGATGGCCATCATGCTCCGGCTCAATCGCGTCATCGACAAGGGTATCGCGGTGGCGGTGGTGGGCTATACCGACGCCCTGGTGGCCACGCTGTTTGCCCAGAATGGCGTACCTGCGTTCCAGCCCGAGTATGATGGGGCGGATGTCGAGCGCCAGCTGGACGCGATCGAGCATAGTCTCCAGCGCCTGGTCAGGCCGCAGGAGCGCTGACGGCGGCGGACGTGGCCACCGCCGACTTCCTGCCTGCCCTGCCCTGGCTGGTGCCATTCGCGAGTCTCGTCCCGCTCGCTGACCCGCGGCCCCGCCTCGACGACGTCTGCCCAGCCGACGGTCCGCCGGTCTCCGTCATCATTCCCGCCCGCAACGAGGCCGCGGTCATC
>DASSMN010000288.1:0-4015 GCA_035688885.1 Gemmatimonadales bacterium | reverse complement strand
CGTCCACGAACAGAGGATCCACGCCCATCCCAGGCGGGCGCGCGCGAAGCGCGTCGGCCACCCCGAGCAGGACCGCTACATCCGAGGCGCGGTCGTTGGCGCCCATCACGACACAACCACGCCCGGGCTTGCCGGGCCGCTCGGCTCGCTGAGCTCGAGGCTATCGCACGTGAACCGCCACCGTCACGGTGGGTGGCGGCGGTGACGGCGCCGGGCCAGGCGGTGGCGCGGTGTCGGGTGGTGGTGGCGGGCCGGCCGTGGTCGGCCGCGGCGGCGGGGGAACCGGCCCGAACCTGAGCGTCAGCTCTTCGGCGCCGGCTGGAGTGACCTCGAAGTCGTAGATCTCGCCCGGATCGGACACCAGCACCGCCGCGCGCGGCGCCGTCTGCGATGGGGGCAGCGGATAGCCGTCCTTGGCAACGGGCCGCCAGCTGACCGGCGTGGTGCCGGAGTCCAGCGAGACCTGGAGCGGCTGGTCGCCGGCCAGATTGAACAGCCGCAGACGGTAGCGCGTGCCGGCCTTGAGGTTCATGGGCTCGGGCTGGGTTTTCCCGTTCATCACGAACCCCGGGTACGGGCCGAACACCGGGTTGGTGGTCGTGCCGGCAGTGCCGAAGAACAGGATACGGTCGGTCTCGGGGTCGAACCGCTCGCCGGGCTCCAGCACGATGATCGGACCGTACAGGCCGCTGCCCATCTGCATGGACTCGTTGAAGTGCGAGTGGTACATGAACGAGCCGGCGCGGGGCGGCGTCCACCGGACCGTGAGGGAGTCGCCCGGCGCGATAGCCGGCAGGATGGACGTGCCCGATCCACTCCAGCCCGGCACGCCGTCGGGATAGCTCTCGAGCTCGATGCCGTGCCAGTGCACCGCGGCCGGCTCGTTCGACTGGTTCACGACGGTGACCGCCACACGCTTGCCCCGCTCGAGCACCAGCATCGGCCCCGGCACCGGCAGCGCGGACGAGTCCGCGGCGTCGGGCGTGCCATCCATCACGTACGACATGCCCGCCTGCGATCCGTAGACGTTCGGCCGCTCCCGCTGCACCAACCGGATGGCCCGGGGAGTCTCCGTCGGCGCCGGATTGGCGCCCTTCGGCGCGATGCTGATGCCCATTACCAGCCCGAACATCTGGTGCGGCCGGTCGGACATGTGGTGATGCAGCATGGCGCTGTCCAGCTCGCCGTTCTCGGTGTCCAGCTCGACCAGCTTGGAGAGATGGATGGCGTAGTGGCAGTGATAGATCCAGTTCCCGGGCCGGTCCGCGAGCCACGAGAGCGACATGGTGCCGAACGGCTGCAGCACCTCGGTGACTGCCATGCGCCGCTCGTCGGGCGTGTAGAGCGTGTCGGTCGAGCCATTGCCCTTCGATTCCATGCGGAAGTAGAAGCCGTGCAGGTGCATCGGGTGATCGATCTCGGTGAAGTTGACCACCCGCCAGTGGATCGAGTCACCCTGCGTGTAGCCCAGCCGCTCGGTGTGCGGCCAGGACAGCCCGTTGATCGCCATGGTGCACCGGCCCAGGCCCGACGGGCTCTTGGGTGCCACGGCACACCACCACGACAGCGCGAAGATGCGGTCGTTCGCTGGGCGCGCGGCGGGCGGATCGACCACGATGATCCCGTTCAGCTGCATGTCCTCCACCAGCCGGAGGCCGAACGGGTCCGTCCCGCGTTTGCCGTAGTAGAAGTAGGTCCCCGGCGCTGTCGCCCTGAACCGCACCGGCGCGGACCCTTTGACGGCGACGGTAACGCTGTCCGGAGCTCCCGGCGCGCCGAAACCGTAGATGGTGAGGGGCCGGTCGAGCTGGTTCCGGATCGTCGCGTGCACCTCGGTCCCCAGCGGGACGCGGATCACCGGCCCAGGTGTGAACAACGCCTTGCCCGGCTCCGCGAACGCCCCGACCTCCAGCGCCCGCCCGCTGTCCCCCTCGGGCCGCCACACGCCGGTCCGCGCCTCGAGCGCCACCGTGAGCACCCCGTGCGCGAGCCGGCCCGCAGCTCGTCGGTTGTCGTTCGGGATGATGCGCTCGGCACTCGGCGGGCGGCCCAAGGCCGTCGTGAGCGAGCCAAGAGCCACCAGTGCGGCGAAGGCGATCGATCTCGACATAGCGGCCAACCTCGCGTGCGGGGAGGCGGGACGACCGTGAGCCCGTGAGGACTGCGACAATAAGATGAAGCGGCGGACAAGCGCCGGCCAGTCAGCAGGAGCGGCTCAGGACCCGGAATCCTGACACGGCCAGAGCGAGTGACCAGCGTCGAATTCGGAGGAGGGAGCGCCGGGACTTTCTGTCCCGGCGCGGCGGTTGTGGCGAAAGGTTGGCGGCGGGCTGGTGCAGCAGGGGAGTCGGTACGGGCGTCAGTGGTGGGCGGAAGGGAGTGGGACGATTGCGGCCAGCGCATCCAGCAGAGATTCGACGGTGAATGGCTTGGCCAGGAACGGACCGCGATACTCGGCGCCCGGTGCGCCACGTCCGGAGATCAGCAGGATACGCGTGGACGGCCATGCCTCCGCCAACATCTCCGCCAGCCGAAGGCCGCCGATTCCCGGCATCGTCACGTCGCTCACCACGAGCTGGACCGCGTCGGGATGGGAGGCGAGCAGCTCGAGGGCCGCCTCGGCGCTGTGAGCCTCCAAGGCATGAAAGCCCGCATCCTCCAGGATGCGGGCCGTCAGATGCCGGACGCTTTCCTCGTCCTCCACCACCAGCGCTATTGTCGAGTGCATGATACAAGTTATGAACTCGCGCAAGGGGCCGAATGGCCTACGCCTTTACGCCTCCGCGGGAATCGGCTCGCTGAAACAGAGCGCATACCCGTCCAGGTCTTCAACGTAGAAGTCGAGGCAGGACCACGGCCGCTCCTCCAGCGGCCGGAGGATGCGCGCGCCGCGCGACCGGAGCTCCTGGTACAGCGTGGTCACCCCGCTGACGCTGAGGTAGGCGTCCAGGTGCTCCTGCTGCCTCCGCTGTGCGCGGTCGCTGACCATCTTGGGCGCGCACTTGAGATGGATGACGATGCCATCCCGGCTCACCCCGGCATAGAACGATTGGTAGCAGAAGTCGATCTCGAAGCCGAGCCGGTCGCGGTAGTACGCCAGGGCCGCCGGGAGGTCATCGACCTCTTTTCACCGCCGCGCCGGGAGCCGATCTTCGGGGGAGTTCTGCCGCCATTCCGCGAGGGCCAGCCCATGAGGGATACCCCGATCGAGCTGTTCCGCCGCCTTACCCATGGCCTGTACGTGGTCGGTGTGGCACACCAGGGGCGCCGGGACGGCTTTACTGCCGCCTGGCTCACCCAGGTGAGCTTCGAGCCGCTGCTGCTCGTGCTCAGCATCAACCCCGGGCACGCCTCCTATCCGCTCCTGGTGGGGGGAGGGGGGTTCACAGTCAACGTGCTCCGGCGGGGGCAGTTCGAGCTCGCCCGTCACTTCGGGACCTTGTCCGGGCGGGACACCGACAAGCTCCAGGGCCGGCGCTGGGCCCCGGGCCCGGGCGGCGCCCCGATCCTGCTCGACGCGGCGGCCTGTCTCGAGTGCCGCGTTCTCGACCGTCACCTGGCCGGGGACCACGAGCTCGTGGTGGGTCAGGTGACCGGCGGCCGCGTGCTCGATGCCTCGGCGCCCCCCATGACCTACGCGGAAACCGGCAACCTGGATGGGAGCGCCCAGCTGTTTCCCAGCTCGTTCGGGCCGGAGACCTAGGGCGTTTCGGACCGCGGGCGGAGTCCATAGATTGGAAGCACTCGCTGGATCGAACCAGCTCCGACCAGCCCGTCGTTTTCAGGACATCCTGCCATGCACGCTCGCTCTCGGTCCCTGATCTGGCGGGGCCAGACGTTTCGTTTCCAGTACCTGGCGTCTTCGCCTGTGCCGCACAGCGAGTCCGCGCTGTGGGCGGTCTCCCGCGGCGGCGAGTTCATCGGCACCATGCCGTGCTCGCCCGAGGTGACCACCAAGGACTTCGACGTGCGAGGGCTGCACTGGCTGGCCGAGCTGCTGGGGAACACCCGGCGC
>DASSMN010000320.1:0-3304 GCA_035688885.1 Gemmatimonadales bacterium | reverse complement strand
GGTGGTGGCCGCGCTCGACGCCATGGGCCTTGGCCAGTTCGTCGAGGTCGATCTCACGATCGTGCGCGGCCTGGCCTACTACACCGGCACCGTGTTCGAGCTGTTCGACGCCGGCCGGACGCTCCGGGCCATCTGCGGCGGCGGCCGCTACGACGGTTTGCTGCAGGCGTTGGGCGGCGTGGACCTGCCGGCGCTGGGCTTCGGAATGGGCGACGTGGTCCTGGGCGAGCTGTTGCGCGAGCGGGGCCTGGTCCCGACGGACGCGGCGAGTATCGACGTGTTCCTCGCGGGCGTCACCGCGGAAGACCTTCCGCACGTGCTCGCGCTCGCCCACGAGCTACGCGACGCGGGGCTTCGCGCGGAGTACGCGTTGAGCGCCCAGGCTCTGGGTAAACAGCTCAAGCTCGCCGACGCCAGGAACGCCCGGATCGCGGTGGTCGTCGGTCCGGACGACCGGGCACGGGGTGAGGTCATGGTCAGGGATCTCGCCGAAAAGAGCCAGCAGGCGGTTCGGCGGAACGAGGTGGTGAGCCGGCTTTCCGGCGTTGTCGGGCGCTGATTGCACCATGGAAACACGGAAGGCACAGAAAAAGCAGAACTGGGTGGGTGTGCCGGTCACCACGGCCTGGTCCGTGAGTGTCCGTGCCTTCCGTGCTTCCGTGGTGAAACGCCAGGAGAGCAGGTCGATCGAATGACCAGTCGAGGAGCATGAATGGCCGATGCGAAGGCGTTGACGACCCGGGCCGCGGACTTCAGTGCCTGGTACAACGAGCTGATCGCCCGCGCGGAGCTGGCGGACTACAGCCCGGTGCGCGGGTGCATGGTCATCCGGCCGAACGGCTACGCCATCTGGGAACAGATGCAGCGGGCGCTCGACCAGATGTTCAAGGATACCGGCCATCAGAACGCGTACTTCCCGCTGTTCATCCCGCAGAGCTTCCTCTCGCGCGAGGCGGCGCACGTCGAGGGCTTCGCGCCGGAAACGGCGGTGGTGACTCACGGCGGCGGCAAGGAGCTGGAGGAGCCGCTGGTGGTGCGCCCGACGTCCGAGACCATCATCTACTCGATGTATGCCAAGTGGATCCAGAGCTACCGCGACCTGCCGGTGCTGATCAACCAGTGGGCCAACGTGGTGCGCTGGGAGATGCGGACCCGCTTGTTCCTCCGGACTACCGAGTTCCTGTGGCAGGAGGGGCACACCGCGCACGCCACCGAGGCGGAGGCGGAGGCCGAAACCCGGCAGATGCTCAACGTCTACCGCACCTTCATGGAGCAGTGGATGGCCATGCCGGTGCTCACCGGGCGCAAGACCGACAGCGAGCGGTTTGCCGGCGCGCTCCGCACTTACAGCTGCGAAGCGCTGATGCAGGACAACAAGGCGCTCCAGGCGGGCACCAGCCACAACCTGGGGCAGAACTTCTCGCGGGCGTTCGAGGTCACCTTCCAGACCGCCTCGGGCGACCTCGACCATGTGTGGAACACCTCCTGGGGCGTGTCCACCCGGCTGGTGGGCGCGCTCATCATGACCCACGGCGACGACGCCGGACTGGTCTGCCCGCCGAGGTTGGCGCAGTACCAGGTGGTGATCGTACCGATCTATCGCACGGACGAGGAGCGCGGCAACGTGGTCGAGGCCGCCGATCGGCTGCGGAAGGAGCTGACGGTCGCGGGCGTGCGTACCCACCTCGATGCACGGGAGGGCATGAAGCCGGGCGCCAAGTACTACGAGTGGGAGGGGCGGGGCGTGCCGCTCCGGATCGAGCTCGGGCCCCGCGACCTGGCGGCCGGCTCGGTCGTGCTCGCGCGGCGTACCGGCGGGAAGAAGGAGACGCTGCCCATCGCCGGGCTGGGTCCCAGGATCGTCACCGAGATGGAGCGGATGCAGGCCGAACTGCTCGAGACCGCCCGGGCGCGGCGCGAGGCGAACAGCATCCGCGGCGCCACCAAGCAGCAGTTTCTGGACTACATGGAAGCGAACGGCGGGTTCGTGTACGCCGGCTTCTGCGGCAGCCATGAGTGCGAGGCCGAGATCAAGGAAAAGACCAAGGCCACCATTCGGGTGTTGCCCGACGAGGAGTTCCGCTCGCCCGAGGCCCCGACGACCTGCATGTGGTGCGGGCGGCCCAGCGTGACCGAGGCGGTGTGGGCCAAGGCGTACTGACCGACAGCCGGTTCGCCGACGCCGGGCTCGAGCGTCGGGGCGGTGCGCTGTGCGTGGCCGGGGTGGCGCTGGCGGACATTGCGCGCGAGGCGGGAACGCCGGTGTATGTCTACAACGCCGGCGCCATCCGCGAGCGGTATCGCGCGCTGGACGCGGCGCTGGGCGGCGTGCCGCACCGGATCTGCTATGCCGTCAAGGCCAACAGCACGTTGGCCGTGCTCCGGCTGCTGCGCGATCTCGGGGCGGGAGCGGACATCGTGTCCGGGGGCGAGATGGCGCGAGCGCTGGCCGCCGGCTTCCCGGCCGATCGCATCGTGTTCAGCGGAGTGGGGAAGGCCTCGGCCGAGCTGCGGCAGGCGGTGCGCGCCCGGCTGGGACACCTCAACGTCGAATCGGTGGAGGAGCTCCACCGGCTGGCGGCGATCGCGATGGAGGAGCGGGCCGACGTGGCGGTGGGAATCCGGGTCAACCCCGACGTGACCACCGAGACGCACCCTTATATCTCGACCGGGAAGAGCGGCATCAAGTTCGGGGTGCCGATCGACCAGGTGCCGGCGGCGGCCGAGTTCATCGCCGCGCACCCTCGACTCCGCCTCACGACGCTGGCCATGCACCTCGGGAGCCAGCTGTCGGACACCGACCCGTTTCGGCAGGGAATCGCGCGGCTGCTCGATCTGGCCGCCCGGTTGCGGGCCGACGGGCGCCACGCGATTGAGGTGCTGGACATCGGGGGTGGCCTGGGCATTCGCTACCATCACGAGCAGGCCATGGAGCCCGAGCGGTTCGCGGCGGCCGTCGTGCCGCTGCTCGCGCCGAGCGGCTATACGGTGTATCTCGAGCCCGGGCGGTTCCTGGTGGGAAGCGCCGGCGTGCTGGTCACCGAGGTCCTCTACCGCAAGCACTCCGGCGGGAAGGAATTCGTGGTGGTGGACGCGGGAATGAACGACCTGGTCCGCCCCAGCCACTACCAGGCCTACCACGAGATCGTGGCGCTCGAGGGCGGTGAGCGTCCGACCGTCCGGGCCGATGTGGTGGGCCCGGTGTGCGAGACCGGCGACTTTCTCGCGCTCGACCGCGAGGTGCCCGATGTCGCCGCCGGTGAGCATCTGGCGGTGCTCGGCGCCGGCGCCTACGGCTTCGTCA
>DASSMN010000384.1:0-4195 GCA_035688885.1 Gemmatimonadales bacterium | reverse complement strand
CCGACCTCGAGGGAGCCAGGCGGCTGCAACAGATGGGGGCAACGGTGGTCGCGAGCGGCGGCGTGGCGGGCATCGCGGATATCCGGGCCGTCCGCGACGCGGGGCTCGCGGGGGTCATCGTCGGCCGCGCGCTCTATGAAGGCCGGTTCGGCCTGGTCGAGGCCCTGGAAGCGGCTGCCGCCGTACCGCCGGTCCGATGATCCTGCGCGCTACCATCGTCCTGCTCCTTGCGGGCGGGCTGGCTGCCTTCACCTATCTCCGGTTCGAGCGCATCGGCCGCCGCGGATGGCTGCCGCTGGCATGTCGCGCCGTCGCCTGGGCGGCGCTCGGACTCCTGCTGCTCAATGTGAGCTGTCCCGTATCTCGACCGCCGGGACGGGCTCTCGTCCTGCTGGACGCGTCTCTCAGCATGGCCGCGGCCGGCGGGCATTGGACCGAGGCGCGCGACTCGGCCGCCCGGTGGGGTGACGTGCGCCTCTTTGGTGACGAGGGACCGGCCGACACGCTGCCCTCCCGCGGCCGCTCGCTGCTCGCGCCCGCGCTCACCGCCGCCTCGGCCGGTGACCGACCGGTCGTGGTCGTGACCGACGGCGAGATCGAGGACGCGGGCGACCTGCCGCCCGATCTCCTTCCGCGGGCCACCGTGCGGGTCTTTCCCCGTACGCCGCGCCCAGACCTGGTGCTCGTCGGTCTTGCGGGCCCCGCCCGCGTGACGGCCGGAGACTCGATCCCGCTCGAGGTCGAAGTCGAGGCGACCGGCGGTGCGTCCGCCGACACCGTGACCGTCGAGGCCTCGCTGGGCGGCAAACGGCTCGCGACGAGGAAGCTCCGGCTCACCGGCGGGAACACGAGGGGCCGCCTGGTTCTGAGCTCGAGCGCGGTCGGTCCGGGCGAGCACGTGCTGCACGTGGGGATCGCCGGGGCCAACGACGCAGAGCCGCGCACCGACACTCGCCTGCATATCGTCACCGTGGCGCCGACGCCCGGGGTCGTGCTGCTCGCGGCGCCGGCCGATTGGGACAGCCGGTTTCTCTATCGCACGCTCCGCGAGGTCGCGCAGCTCCCGGTCCGCGCCTTCGTGCGCATCGACCCCGACCGCTGGCGATCGATGACCGACCTCTCCGTCGTGCCGAACGAGACCGTCCGCCAGGCGGCGCGGCGGGCCGATCTCCTGATTCAGATGGGCCGGACGGGCGGGCTCACCGAGGGGGCGACCGCGCGCGGGGTGTGGTCCTGGCCGGCCGGCTCGGATTCGAGCGCCATCGCCGGCGACTGGTATCTCACGCCATCCGCCGCGTCGCCGATCTCCGGCGCGTTCCTGGGACAGCCGGTCGATTCGTTTCCACCTGCTATCCAGCTTGCCCCGCTCGAGCCCGCTGCTGGTGATTGGGTCGCGCTGACCGCGCAGCTCGGACGTCGAGGCGCGCAGCGCCCCGCCGTGTTCGGGCGCCAGGCAGGGCGGGTTCGCACCGCGATCGTGACCGTGGACGGGCTCTGGCGGTGGGCCTTCCGGGGTGGCGCAAGCGAGCAAGCCTACCGCACCTGGGTTGCCGCGACGACGAGCTGGCTGCTCGGCGGCGCCGACTCGAGCCGAGGGTCGGCGCGGCCGGTTCGGGCGGTGGTCAGCAACGGCCGTCCCCTGATGTTCGAGTGGATCGCTCCGGGGGCGCCGGTCGCGCTGGGGATCACCTGGAGCGGCGAGGGGGCGCCCCGGGCGGACACCCTGCGGTTCGACGGCAGCGGACATGCAGCGGTGTGGCTGCGCCCGGGCGAGTATCGCTACCGCCTCTCGGGGGGCGGGGCCGGCGCGGTGGCGGTGGAGCAATACTCCGACGAGCTGCTGCCGAGGCCGGTCGTGCTCACCTCGCATACAGGCCGAGCCCCGGCGTCGGCGGGGCGGAGCGCGGCGCGCGACTGGCTGTGGCTCTTCGGGCTCTGCATCGCGGCGCTGGCCGCCGAGTGGATCGCGCGAAGGCGGCTGGGGCTGCGGTAGGATGGGTGTAAATTAGGGGATGGCAAACAGTAGACTGACCGATCGGAAGGACAGCCTGTGGACCCGCATCAAGCGCATCGCCCTGACCGACGTGGGCGCGCTCATGCGGGGCCTCAACGCCGACGATCTCGAGCGAATGGAGCGAGTCCTCATCGAGGCCGATTTCGGCGTCCCGGCCACGGTGGAGCTGACCCAGGCGCTGGAAGATGAGGTTCGCCGGGGCAAGCTCAAGACCGAGGCCGACCTTCGAACCGCGCTCGAAGGCCGGCTCGCCGCGCTGCTCAACGGCCGGGCCGATCCGGGCGCCGTTGCCCGCGCCGAATCCGGGCCCACCGTGGTGCTGATGGTTGGCGTCAACGGCACCGGTAAAACCACCTCCGCCGCCAAGCTGGCCCGCCGGCTGCAACGGGAGGGCCGCAAGGTCATGCTGGCCGCGGCCGATACATATCGGGCCGGCGCCATCAGTCAGCTCCAGGTGTGGGCCGATCGCCTGGGCATCCCGTGCGTCGCGGGCCAGCCGGGCGGCGATCCGGCGTCGGTCGCCTTCAATGCCATCGACGCAGCGCAGTCCCGGGGCGTCGACACCATCATCGTGGACACCGCGGGCCGGCTGCACACCCAGGAGGGGCTCATGGACGAGCTCCGCAAGGTGGTCCGGGTCGCATCCCGACGGGCGCCGGGCGCCCCGCACGAGACCTTCCTGGTGCTCGATGGGACGGTCGGTCAAAATGCGGTGCAGCAGGGCAGGCTGTTCGCGCAGGCGGTGAGCCCCACGGGCATCATCGTCACCAAGCTCGACGGCAGCGCGCGGGGCGGCGCGGTGGCGGCACTCCGGCGGGAGCTCGATCTGCCAATCCGCTTCCTCGGCGTGGGCGAGGCCGTGGACGATCTGCAGCCGTTCGATCCCGCTCGCTTCGCCGCGCATCTGCTCGCCGACACGCCCGGCTGAGATTTCGCGCCGGCCCGGGACGGTTCCCCTCCCGGGCCTTCGTCGTGCATGAGCACCGCCGCGCCGGAGGTCGCCTGACCGCCTCGCGATCGTCCAAGCCCAGCCGCACCCAGGGCACCCTCCGACTCGACACGCCGGTCAAATTCCTCAAGGGCATCGGCGAGCGGCGGGCCGAGCTGCTCGCCCGGCTCAACATCCGCACGGCCCAGGACCTCCTGTGGCACCTTCCTCATCGCTACATCGACGCCTCTACGGTCACGCCGCTGGTTAAAGCGGAGGTGGGGCAGGAAGTCGCCTGTATCGGGCGGGTCGTCGCCAAGGGCGTGGTGCCCACCCGGCGCGGGCTCCGCATCTTCCACGCGGTGCTGCGGGACGACAGCGGCGTGCTCGAGTGCGTGTGGCCCGGGCAGGCGTTCCTCGACCGCAGCATCGTGGTGGGGCAGACCCTGCTGGTCTCGGGTCCAGTGCGGTTCTATCACGGCCGGCAGATGGCGCCGCGGGAGTTCGTGGTCCTGGCCGACCCGGACGGCGAGGCGGAGCCGCTGGCGGGCGGAAAGGTCCTGCCGGTCTATCCGGCCACCGAGGGGCTGAGCCACAAGATCATCCGGGGGCTGATCGATCGGCACCTGGACGCGCTGGTCGCCCTGTCGGAGGATGTGCTGCCCGAGTCGCTCCGCCGCTCGCTGGAGCTGCCGTCGCTGCGGGACGCACTGCTCGCGGTTCATCGGCCGGCCACCGCGCTGGAAGCGGAGCTGGGGCGCCGGCGATTGGCGTTCGACGAGCTCCTGGATCTCCAGCTGATGCTGATCCGGGCCCGGGCTGTGGCCAAGCGGAGCCGGAGTGGCGTCGCCTTCACCGTGCGGCGCGATCTCACGACCAAGCTCCACCGGGCGCTCCCGTGGGAGCTCACCGATGACCAGCAGCAGGCGCTTCGCGAGATCACGGCCGATATGACCGCGCCGGAGCGGATGCACCGGCTCCTGATGGGCGACGTGGGCACCGGCAAGACCGTGGTGGCGCTGTTCGCGATGCTGCTGGCGGTGGAGAACGAGTTCCAGGCCGCGCTCATGGCGCCCACCGAGCTGCTGGCCGAGCAGCACGCGGCGACGTTGGAGCGCCTGCTGGCGCCCGTAGCGCTCAAACCCGAGCTGCTGCTGGGCCGCCAGACCCCGGGCGAGAAGCAGGCCATTCGGGGCCGCCTCGCCAGCGGACAGTCGCGCCTGGCGGTGGGGACCCACGCGTTGATGCAGGAG
>DASSMN010000481.1:0-6204 GCA_035688885.1 Gemmatimonadales bacterium | reverse complement strand
ATGACAGTCGGGCCATACCGGCCCCCTCTTCAAACCTTTGGAGGAATCGACCATGAAGTGGACCAAGCCCGAGGCCGAGGTGGTTGCCGTCACGATGGAAGTCACCGCCTACGTCGCGACGCTCTAAAGCAAAGTGCTGATCTGAGGGGCTCGCGAAAGCGGGCCCCTCAGTCTTTTCAGCCCCTTCTCCTCCTCAGAGTGCAAGTCGTCCTTCTCGGTACGGCAGCCGGCGGGGGGTTTCCCCAATGGAACTGCTGGTGTCCCTCGTGCCGCGTCGCGCGGGCTGAGCCCGGGCGCGCGGTGGCGCGGAGTCAGTCGTCGGCGGCGGTAAGCGCGGACGGCGAGCGCTGGTTTCTGCTCAACGCCTCGCCCGACGTGCGCGATCAGCTGGGCCGGCTCTCGGTGCCGGCGCCTGAGGGCGTGCGCCACGTGCCGGTCGAAGGGGTCGTCTTGACCGACGCGGAGCTGGACCACACGCTTGGGATCGTGCTGCTGCGCGAGGCGCGTCGGCTTCAGATCGCCGCCACCGACGCGGTTCGCCGGGTGATCGAGGACGATTCGCGGATCCTGCCGGTCACTCGCGCGTTCGCCGACGTGAGCGTGACCGAGCTGTTGCCCGATCGGGCCACCGAGCTGTGCTACCGGGATGGGGTGGGCAGCGGGCTTCGGGTGACCTGTTTTCCGGTGCCCGCAGGACCGCCACGGTTCGCGCGTGAGGAGCGGGCCAATCACACGGTGGGCCTCCTGATCCAGGACGACCGGACCGGTGCGGCCAGCGCCTTCGTTCCCGGCTGCGGCGGGCTCGACGACGCGCTGATGACGCGCCTGGGGGCCGCCGACCTGGTGCTGTTCGACGGCACCTTCTGGACCGACGACGAGCTGGTTCGCCTGGGAATCGGCGAGCGAACCGCCCGGGACATGGATCACCTGCCGATCTCGGGGCCCGACGGCAGTCTGGCGCGGCTTGCGACACTCGCCGGACGGCAGCGGGTCTACACGCACATCAACAACACCAATCCCATGCTGATCGAGGATGGGCCGGAGCGGCGGCAGGTGGAAGCGGCCGGCCTCCAGGTCGGGGTCGACGGCATGCGGTTCACCCTGTGACCAGCCTATGACGACTAGCCTCGCCGCCTCGCAGCTCGCGACTCCCCCGCGTCCGCCGATTCCGGACCTCGGACGGCCGCTCTCGCCGGCCGAGCTCGAGGACGCGCTCCGATCCTTCCACGGCTCCTACTACGTGCAGCATCCCTTCCATCAGCTCATGTACGAGGGAAAGCTGTCGCAGCGCCAGTTCCAGGGATGGGTGACCAACCGGCTGGCGTACCAGCGAGTGGTGCCGCGCAAGGACGCGGCGATCCTGTCCAACTGTCCCGATGCCGAGGTTCGCCGCGAGTGGATCCAGCGAATCATCGACCACGACGGCACCGGGCCAGGCACCGGCGGGATCGAGATGTGGATCCGGCTCGGCATCGCGCTCGGGGTGCCGCGGGAGGAAATGGAGGACGAGCGGCACGTGCTCCCGGCGGTGCGGCTCATCTGCGAGTCCTACGTGACCTTCTGCAAGAGCAAGCCGTGGCAGGAGGCGTGCGCGTCGTCGCTCACCGAGCTGTTCGCACCCAAGATCCACCAGCAGCGGATCGAGGCGTTCCCGGTGCACTATCCGTGGATCCCGCCCGAGGGGCTGGATTACTTCAAGAGCCGTCTGGTGCAGGCCCCGCGCGACGTGGGTCACGGGCTCAGGATCGTGCGCGGGTGGGCCACCACGGCGGAGCGCCAGCGGAAGGTGTTCGAGGCGCTCGCCTTCAAGCTCGAGATGCTGTGGGCGATGATCGATACGATTCACAACGCGTATGCCGAGAGGGAGTGACCCACCGCCGATGGGCATCCTCACGCTCGACTCCACCCCGCGCCTCTGGCGGCTGGCCCGACTGGACTACGATCCGGCGCGCCAGCGGCCGGTGCTGCTCTATCCCGAGGGGGCGGTGCTGCTCAATGACACCGGCAAGGCCATCCTCGAGCTGGTGGATGGACGGCGGACGGTCGCGCAGATCGCGGCGGAGCTGAGCCGGCGGTACGAGACCGACGTCACGGCCGACGTGGCGGAGTACCTGGCCCACCTGGCCGAGAGGGAACTGATTCAATGACCACCCAGGAACGACCGACGACGCTGCTCGCGGAGTTGACGCACCGCTGTCCGCTCCACTGTCCCTACTGCTCCAACCCGCTCGACCTGCTTCGGGCCGAAAGCGAGATCGGCACCAACGACTGGAAGCGGGTGTTCTCCGAGGCCCGCGCGCTCGGTGTGCTCCAGCTGGGGCTTTCGGGCGGCGAGCCGATGGTGCGGAAGGATCTCGAGGAGCTGGCGGCGCACGCCCGAAGCCTGGGGCTCTACACCACGCTGGTCACCTCGGGCCTGGGGCTCACCCGGAAGCGCGCCGAGGCACTTCGGGACGCCGGGCTCGAGCACGTGCAGGTCTCGGTGCAGGACGCCGATCCTGCCACCGCCGAGCGGATTGCCGGGGTGAGCTCGGTCAAACAGAAGCAGGCGGCCATCGCGCTGGTGAAGGAGCTGGGCTTCGCGTTTACGATCAACGTCGTGCTCCACCGTGCCAACCTCGACCGCATCGGCGAGATCATCGATCTGGCCGCCGGCTACGGCGCCGACCGGCTGGAGCTGGCCAACACCCAGTACTACGGCTGGGGGCTCAAGAACCGCGCGGCCCTGATGCCCACTCGCGACCAGGTGCTCCGGGCCAAGGAAATCGCCGAGGAGCGCATGCAGCGTTATCGGGGCCAAATGCAGATCCTGTTCGTGCTGCCGGACTATTTCGAGGACCTGCCCAAGGCCTGTTATGGTGGGTGGGGCCGGTACTACATCGTGGTAGCGCCGGACGGCCGGGCCCTGCCCTGTCACGGTGCCTACGTCATACCGTCGCTCGAACTGCCCAATGTGCGGGACCACTCGATCGACTGGATTTGGCACGAGTCGTCCGCCTTTCAGGCGTTCCGCGGCGACGCGTGGATGAAGGAGCCGTGCCGAAGCTGCCCTCGGAAGACGGTGGACTTCGGGGGCTGCCGCTGCCAGGCGCTCGCGCTCACGGGCGACGCCGCCAACACCGATCCGGTGTGTACGCTCAGCCCCCATCGTCATCTGATCGACGAAGCGGTGCACCAGCACGTTGGCGCCAACGCGTATGTCTATCGCGATTACGCTCCCGAGCCGCAGAGCGCGTGAGCGGCTCGACGCCGGCGGCGATCATCACCGAAGGGCTCGGACGCGATTACGGCAGCGTCCGGGCCCTTGACGCGCTGGACCTGGTCGTCCCCGCGGGCGCGCTGGTGGGATTGCTGGGCCCCAACGGTGCCGGCAAGACGACCGCGATGCTCCTGCTGGCGACGCTGCTCCGGCCGACCAGGGGAACGGCCCGCGTGCTGGGCCATGACGTCGTCGCGGCGCGCGGGCCGGTCCGGCGCGGTCTGGGGCTGGTGTTCCAGGAGACCAGCGTCGATGGCCTCCTCACCGTGGAGGAGAACCTGCGCTTCGCGGCGCGGCTCGCCGGCCTGGGAGGCCGCGAGATGCGCGAAGCAGTCGCCGGGGCCATCGAGCGCGCCGGCCTGGGCGCCCGTGCCCGCCAGGCGGCCGGGCAGCTCTCGGGCGGATGGCGGCGGCTGCTGGACATCGCCCGGGCCACGCTGCACCGACCTGAGGTGCTCATCCTCGACGAGCCGACGGTGGGGCTCGACCCCGAGCACCGCGAGCTCATCTGGACCATCCTCGCCGGCGAACGCCGCGAGCGCGGGGTCACCGTCCTGTTCTCGACGCATTACCTGGCCGAGGCGGAACCGGCCGACCGGGTGGTGCTGCTGTCTCGCGGACGCGTGGTGGCGGATGCCGCGCCCGCGGCGCTCCGGGCGGAGATCGGCGCGGAGGTGGCGGAGATCGAGGGCAGCGGCGCGGACCGGCTGGTGCGTGCGCTTCGCGGCCTCGGGGCGCTGGCCACGGTGCTGCGGACGGAACGGGGGTATCGCGTCGGGATCGTCCGGGAGCGGGAGGCGGTGATGGAGCTGTCCCTGGGTGCGGCGGGAATCGATCGGCTGCAGCTCCGCCCCGCCAGCCTGGAGGACGTCTACTTCGCGCGGACCCGCGGGGCCGAGCCATGACGGCGTGGAACGCCGTCGTCGGGATCGTGGCGCGCGATCTGGCGCGCACCACGCGACAGACCAGCCGCCTGCTCGGGGGCGTGGCCCGCCCCTTCATGTGGCTCCTGCTGGTGGGGACCGGCTACAACGCGATCGCGCGGGTGGGAAGCGGCCTGCCGTATCACGCGTTCGTGTTCCCCGGGATCGTGGTGATGGCCGCGCTGTTCGGCGCGATGCTGACGGCCATCGCCACCGTGTACGACCGGGAGTTCGGCATGCTGCGGCTCATGCTGGCGAGCCCGGCCGGCGTGCCGGCGGTGCTCACGGGCCGCGCGGTGGCGGCGGCGCTGGTGGGCCTGGTGCAGGGCGGCATCGTCCTGGCGTGCGCGCCGCTGCTCATCACGGTGACGCAGGGAGCGCTGGGCGCCGCCGCCGGTGCGCTTGCCGTGAGCGCGGCCTCGAGCGCACTGCTCGGACTCCTGGTAGCCGCCCGGCTCCGATCGGTAGAGAACTTCGCGGGCGTCATCAACGTGGTGCTGTTTCCGCTGTTGTTCGTGAGCGGAGCGCTCTATCCCACAAGCGGGATGCCATCGGCTCTCCGGACCCTAGCCACGGTCAACCCGGTCACCTATCAGGTGGACCTCATGCGGCACGCCCTGGGTCAGGCGGCGGAGTTTACGGCCGCTCGGGACCTGGCGTTCCTGCTGGGCTCGTCCGCGGTGGCGTTCGGCCTCACTGCGCTGCTGTTCGACCCGGAACAGCGGTTTCTCGGCGGGGCTGGCCGGCGCCGGGCGGCGGCGCCGGACGCCGCGGCCGACACTGGGCCGGCGGCCGGCTGAACGAATCGCCGCCAGCCGGCGCCCGGCCGGTTACTTCGCCTCTGACTCTTCGACCTCACAGGCGCGCGCGCCTCGAACCAGGTCCGCCTGCTGCTCCAGGCGCGAGCGCAACGGCAGCTTGAGCGGCCCGCCCGCCGGCACCGTCGTCTCGATGACGATGTGCCGGGTCCGGCGAAGCAGGCCACGCTCCGCATCCCAGTCCACCTCGCCGGCCTCAGTCGTCACTTCTGTGGCGGGGAGCTGCATTGTGTCGCCGCGGACGGCGGCGGTATCGGTCTGGGCCCGGGTCCGGAGCAGCAGGCGGCGCACCGGTCGTCCGCGAGCACTGCTGTCGGCAATCCGCTGGAGCTCCAGGCCCGCGCCGTCGGTCCACCGCTCGCCCACCGCGAGCGGTCGCCGGGGCATCGGCGGGAGGAGATCCGAGAGCGTGCGGCCCACGTCGGCCACTTCCGCGACGTCGTCAGGGATGTAGGGGCGGACGGCTTCGCGATAGCGGCCGTCGGGCGAGAGCGTGCCACGGAACCGCCCCCCGATCAGGCCGTCGGTATCGGGTCGGAGCGTCACCTCGGGGCTCTCGCGGGAGAGTGCGAGCGAATCGTACCAGGCTTCGAGCGTCAGGCTGTCTCCGGACGGCCGCGCCCGGAAGCGGAGCACCCCCCTGCGGGTCAGGATCTCCCGCCGGCGGCGTCCGCCGGTCTCGGCGTCGAGCTGGGTGCGCGAGTGCTCCACGAAGCTGGCGCAGTCGAGCTGGGCCGCCGTATAGCGCAGGATGGGCGGAGCGGGCTGCTGCGCGGACCCGACGGAAGACCACGGGGCGAGCATCGCCAGGACGGCGACGCGGGTGGCCGGAGTCAGCGGCCAGCGGGGTGTGGCAGCCCTTCGTGGGGCGCCGGCTGCTACGCTTCGCTGGGGATGCCCCGAGGGGGTCAGGGGTGTCCGGGTAGTCGGGATGCCTCGGGACGCCGAGCGGCCCCGGTTACTCACACCCCGCTCATGCCTCGGCCATAAACGGGTACCGGTAGTCCGTCGGTGGTGCGAGCGTCTCCTTGATGCTCCGCGGGCTGACCCAGCGCAGCAGGTTGAGCACCGAGCCGGCCTTGTCGTTGGTGCCGCTGGCCCGCGCGCCGCCGAAGGGCTGCTGTCCGACGACGGCCCCGGTGGGCTTGTCGTTCACGTAGTAGTTGCCCGCCGCCTGACGCAGCACCCGATCGGCCTCGGTCAG
>DASSMN010000549.1:0-6917 GCA_035688885.1 Gemmatimonadales bacterium | reverse complement strand
GGGGGGGGGGGTGACCGGTGCCGCGACGGCCTGGGACGCGGCCCAGCGCGGCCTGTCGGTGGCGCTGGTAGAGCGCGACGACTTCGGCGCGGCCACCTCGGCCAACTCGCTCAAGGTCATTCATGGCGGCATCCGCTACCTCCAGCACCTCGACGTCGTGCGGGTCCGCGAGTCGTGTCGCGAGCGGTCCGCGTGGCTCCGCATCGCCCCGCACCTTACCCGCCCCATCCCGGTCCTGGTGCCCACCTTCGGGCATGGCATGCGGGGACCGGAAGCGCTGGGTGCGGCCTTCACGCTGCTGCAGCTGCTGACCTTGGATCGAAACCGCGGCCTGCCGAGCCCCGAGCGCCGGATTCCCCGCGCCCGACTCATCTCGAAGCAGGAAGCGCTCGAGCGCTGCCCCGAGGTCGCGGGGCCGGGCCTCAACGGCGCCGGCCTGTTCTGGGACGGACAGCTCACCAATCCGCCACGCCTGGTGTGGGAGCTGGTGCGCACGGCCGGCCGAGCCGGCGCCGAGGCGGCCAACCACTGCGAGGTGCGCGGATTTCTGCGGCGGGGTGGCCGAGTCGAAGGCGTGACCGTTCACGATACGCTGGGGAATGACACCTTCGACATCCGTGGCCGCGTCGTGATCAATGCGGCGGGCCCGTTCGCCGAGCAGCTTTACGTGCGGGACGGGATCCGCCCCGAGCGTCACGTCCCCCTCTCGCGCGACATGGCCCTGGTCATCCGGCGCCCGCTGGTGCGGGGTCAGGCGCTGGCCATGCAGACCGCCTACCGCGACCCCGACGCGTTCCTGAGCCGCGGCGCGCGGCACCTGTTCATCATGCCCTGGCGCGACGTCACCCTGATCGGCGTCAACAGCATCGTCTATCCGGGGGACCCCTACGCGCTCACCTCGACCGAGGCCGAAGTCGAGGAGTTCGTCCGCGAGATCGACCAGGCGGTGCCGAGCTGGGGGCTCACGCCGTCCGACGTGGCCATGGTGTATGCCGGCCTGCTGCCGATCGGAAGCGGCACGCTGCGCCACGCCAACGTGAGCTTCGGCAAGCGGCCCTATCTCGCGGATAACGTGCAGACCGACGGCCTCGAAGGCCTGATTACCGCGATCGCCAACCGGTATACCATTGCTCGGGGCCTGGGCGAGCGCGCCGTCGACATGGCCTTCCAGAAGCTCGGCCGGGCAGCGCCCGCCTGCCGCACCGAGGTCACGCCGCTCTGGGGAGGAGAGTTCGCCAGCCTGGACACGCTGGTGAGCGAGGCTCGCGCCAGTGGGAACGGCGGCCTCACGCCCGACCGGCGGGAACGCCTGGCGCGGGTGTACGGCTCGACCTGGCCCGAGGTCGCGAGGCTCGTGGGCCAGGACCCCTCGCTGGGCGAGCCCTTGGGCTCGACCCCCGTGCTCAAGGTCGAGGTGGCCCAGGCCGTCCGCCACGAGATGGCCGGCACCCTGCTCGACTGCGTGTTCAGCCGGACGGAGCTCGGAACGGCTGGAGACCCGGGCGATGACGCCCTCGTCTCGTGCGCCGCGGTGGCGGGGCGGGAGCTGGGGTGGGGACCGGAGCGCACCGAGTCAGAGCTGGCGGCCGTGCGAAGCCGGTTCCGGGTGGGGGCGGCGGTCTGATCGTTGGGTTCCAGGAGGCCAGCGGGCGCGAGACAATCGACTTCCCCACCCTGTTCCCCTTGCCTCGCGCCGGGTATACTATCCCGCACCCCCCAAGCTAGCCGGTTCGTCCGATATCCCAGCGTAGCGCCGCCAGGCGCTCGTGCGTACGGTCCAGCCCATCAAGGAATCCAGGTATGCGCCGAACTTCGTCGGCCGTGCTCTCGACCCTCGTCCTCTCCCTGCTCGCATTCGCAACGGCGACCGCCCAGGAAACCGGCACGGTCACCGGCACCGTGACCCGCGCCGGTGAGGGCGCGGCGCTGAGCAGCGTCTCGGTGACCGTCCAGGCCACCGGCCAGAGCACCGTCACCGGCGCCGACGGCAAGTACACGCTGCGCCGCGTGCCGGCCGGCCCCCAGACCATCGTATTCCGCTGGCTCGGCTACCGGCCCAACCAGGTCGACGTGACCGTTCCCGCCAACGGCACCGTCACCGCCGACGCGGGGATGGAGCAGGTCACGATCGCGCTGAGCGAGATCGTGGTCGAGGGCGCGTCGCGCGCGCCCGAGCGAATCGTGGAGGCGCCGGCCGCGGTCTCCGTCGTGCCGCCCGAGGTGCTCCAGAGCACCTCGATCACCGGGCAGGCGCCCGCCGCGCTGCAGACCATTCCCGGCGTGGACGTGGTCCAGAGCGGCGTCAATGACTTCAACGTCAACGCGCGCGGGTTCAACTCGTCGCTCAACCGCCGAGTGCTGGTGCTCCAGGACGGCCGCGACCTGGCCATTGCCTTCCTGGGCTCGCAGGAATGGAACGGCCTGACCCAGCCGCTCGAAGACCTGGGCAAGGTCGAGATGGTCCGCGGCCCCGGCTCCGCCCTGTACGGCGCCAACGCCTTCAGCGGCGTGGTCAACATCACCACGCCGACGGCGCGCGAGGTGCTGGGCACCAAGCTCACCCTGGGCGGCGGCGAGCTCGAGACCTTCAAGGGCGATTTCCGCCATGCGAGCGTGTTCGCCAACGACCGGATCGGGCTCCGGATCAACGCCGGCTACGATCGGAGCGACACCTACAGCCGGAGCCGCACCCTGGCCGACGGCACGTCGCTTCAGAAGGAGTACGCCGACGCGACGGATGAGCCGGTCCAGCTCACCCGCGAGGCTCGCCCGCTGTTCGGGCAGACCGAGGACGCCGTGACCGGCGCGGCGCTGGGCGACCGCGACCCGCTCAAGAACGCCTACGGCTCCGGCCGGCTCGACTACTACCTCGACAACGGTTCGGTGCTCTCGGTGGACGGGGGCGCGGCGCAGGTGCAGAACGAGATCTTCGTGACGGGCATCGGCCGGGTGCAGGTGGCCAAGGCGATCAAGCCGTACGCCCGGATCGCGATGGCAGCCGACCGGTACAATGTGTTCGCGTACTGGAACAGCCGGACCTCGATCGATCCGCAGGTCTCGCTCACGTCGGGCCTCAACATCGAGGAGCGGAGCGACATCTTCCACCTGGAAGGGCAGACCAACTGGAACTTTCAGGGCGATCGCGGCCGGGTGGTGGCCGGCGCCTCGGCGCGCAACACGCGGGTCAATACCAGCGGCACGCTGATGAACCTGGCCAACGACGACCGGAGCGACAATCAGGAATCGGTCTACGGGCAGGTGGAGTACAAGGTTACGCCGCAGGTCCGCCTGGTGGGCGCGGCGCGGGTGGACGATGGCGACCTGTTCGACACCCAGTTCAGCCCCAAGGGCGCGATCGTGTTCAGCCCCAACGAGAACCATTCGTTCCGGTTCTCGGTCAATCGCGCCTTCCAGACGCCGAACTACTCGGAGTTCTTCCTGCAGGTGCCGGTGGCGGCGCCCGATCCGCGCCCGGCGCAGCTCGAGGGCGGCATCCAGGGGTACTACGCCGCTCTGCGCCAGAGCCTGCCGCCGCAGGCGCTGGCGGGGCTCACCATCACCGACAATCTGCCCTGGAATTTTTCCGCCGCGACCCAGGCGCTGGCGCTTGGCAACAGCGATCTCAAGGTCGAGAAGGTGACCGGATGGGAGTTCGGCTACAAGGGAAGCCTGTCCAACAAGGCCTACGTCACGGCCGACCTCTACCTGAACAAGCTCAAGGACTTCGTCACCGACCTGCTGCCCGGTGTGAACTCGGCGTACCCCACCTTCTCGCTCACCGATGGGGTGAACGTGCCGGCCGAGCTCGCGGCGATCGACCAGCGGATCCAGGACCTCCAGACGCAGGGCGCGCTGAGCCCGCAGCAGGCCGCGGCGCTCCGCGCGCCGATCCCGCAGCTCCTGGGCGGCTACGCGCTCCTCTCCGCCGGCACGCAGATCCAGGGTGCCAACGCGCTCGCGACCCTGCCCGACGGCAGCCGCGCCGTGGTGCTCTCCTACACCAACGCCGGCCGGGTGACCGAGCGCGGCATCGAGCTCGGCCTGGGCTATCAGTTCACGCCCACGATCCGAGGCGACGTGTCGTTCACCGGCTTCGACTTCACGGTGAACACCCAGGCCGTAGGCGATCAGCTCCTGCCCAACACGCCCAGCAAGAAGGCCAGCATCTCGCTCAGCTATGCGGGCCTTCAGGGCATCGACGCGAACGTGACGGTCAAGCTGGTGGACGGCTACCCGTGGGCGGCCGGCGTGTTCCAGGGGTACGTGCCCTCGAACGAGTTCGTGAACGTGAGCGCCGGGTACCGGGTGAACAACTATCTCCGCATCAACGCCATCGCGACCAACCTGTTCGATCAGAAGCGGTTCCAGCTGTACGGCGGCAGTGTGATCGGGCGCCGGGTGCTGGCGGGGGTCACCGCGGGGTTCTGAAGCCCTGCCGACCCACCTCAGCCGTCTGATTCTGCCACCCGGCGCTCCGCCTCCCGCTGGCGCCGCCGCAGCTCCTCGCTCGGAGCCGTGACGTACGCCTCCGGATCGGTGAGCCGTCGCAGTCCTTCCGGCAACATCGCGAGCTGGGCCGCGCAGCGCTGGCGGATCTCCGCGAGCGTGGGGTGGGGCCGCGTGAGCTCGCCGCCGCGCATCACCGTCTCGAGCAGGCCCGTCGTGCCCGGGGGCACCGGCTCCTCCGCGAGCGCGAGCGTATCACCGGCCAGCCGGCCATCGGGACCGAGCCGCCGGACAACCTGCTTGGGCCCCACCCAGGTCCGCTTGCCGTCGCTCAGCTTGAGCACGTCGCGCTTGCCGAAGCGCACCAGCTTGTAGACCAGATCCACGGACGGCGCATCGGCCGAGGTGGTGAGGCGGGTGCCGATGCCGAAGCCATCGATCGGCGCGCCGGCGGCCAGCAGCGCCGCAATGTCGTGCTCGTCCAGACCGCCGCTCACCAGGATCTTCACCTCCGAGCATCCGCCCTGGTCGAGGACCTGTCGCACGGCGCGGCTCAGCGCCGCGAGATCGCCGCTGTCGAGGCGCACGCCGGCCAGGTGGTGGCCGCCGGCAGCCAGCTCGTGCGCGATCTCGACGGCCTTCCCCGCGGCCGCGACGGTGTCGTAGGTATCGAGGAGCAGCACGGCGTCGTCCGGGAAGGCGCGGGCATAGACGCGAAAGGCCTCGGCCTCGGTGGTGAACGCCGTCACGAACGAGTGCGCCATGGTACCCGACAGCGGCAGACCCCAGGCGCGGCCGGCGAGTACGTTGCTGGTCGAATCGAACCCCGCGAGCAGCGCCGCCCGCGAGGCTTTGAGGCCGGCGTCGATGCCGTGGGTGCGGCGGAGGCCGAACTCCGCGAGGGCTCGGCCCTGGGCCGCGAGCACCGAGCGCACCGCCTTGCTGGCCAGCACCGTCTGGGCGTGGAGCAGGTTGAGCAGTGCGGTCTCGACCAGCTGCGCCTCGAGGATCGGCGCGGACACCTCGAGCATGGGCTCGTCGGCGAACACCACGGTGCCCTCGGGCACCGCGCGCACCTCGCCGGTGAAGCGGAGCTCGCGGAGGTGCGCGAGGAACTCGGGCCGGAACCGTCCGAGCGAGGCGAGGTATTCAACCGCGGAGTCGGCGAAGCGAAAGCTGCGGAGATACTCGAGGGCATCCTCGAGGCCCGCCGCCACCAGGAACCCGCGGCCGGAGGGCAGCCGGCGGGTGAACAGGCTGAACGTGGCCAGGGCGCCGATCCCCTCGGCGTAGAAGGCCGCGGCCATGGTCAGCTCGTAGAGGTCGGTGAGCAGCGCCGAGTCGGCCAGGGTCATGGGCCCCGACACGAGGGCGCCGAACGGTGGGGCGGAGCTCACCCGACAAAGGTACCGCCGCCCCCGCTTGCGCGCCCGCCGCGACCGGCCCAACGTTGGGTGCCTTTTTCCGGAGACCGCGTGCAGCAGATCAAGGGGGCCGTGCTCAAGTCGCGCCTGGCGTTCGTGCAGGAGAGCTTCGGCAAGGGAGGGCTCGAGCGGGTGCTGGCCTCGATGCCCGACGGCGACCAGCGAACCCTCAAAATGCTGTTCACCTCCAATTGGTATCCCTTCGCCCTCGGCAAGGCGCTGGATGATGCCATCGTCCGCGTGCTGGGCGGCGGCAAGCCCGAGTTCTTCGAGCGGCTGGGCGCCGCCTCGGCCGAGAAGAACCTTGCCAGTGTGCACAGCGGGTTCCTGACCAAGGGCGACGCCCACGGTTTCCTGGCCAAGTCGCCTTCCTTCTATTCGCTCTACTACGAGACCGGCCGGCGCGAGTACACCCAGGTGGGCCCCAAGGAAGGGGTGTTCACCACCCACGACGCGGAGACCTTCAGCGCACCTGACTGCCTCACCGTGGTGGGGTGGTACCGGAAGGCGCTCGACATGTGCGGGGTCAAAGGCGTCAAGATCGTGGAAGAGGAGTGCCGGGCGAAGGGTGGCGCCGTGTGTCGTTATCGGGTGACGTGGGAGTGACGGGCACGCGGGCCAGTGGGGACGCGCCAGCGGGCGGACGCGTCAGCGGGCTGCCTATCATCCCGAGCGCCGGCAGCCCGACGGCCTGACCGTCCGACCCAACGACCCTCCGTCCGCCCCCTCGTGAGACCCCCTTCGGCGCCCCTGCGTATACCCTCTCGAAGCCATCGCCTCGGCGACTGTGCCGCGGATGGGATACCAGGACTGCGACCGGAGACGCCCCATGAACGCCAAGCCTATGCTGCTCACCCTCGGGCTCTATCTTCTGGCCATGACGCTCGCCGCCTCGGTACCCAGGGCCCCCTGGTTCGAGGCCCGGACCACCGGGGCGCGCACGATCACCATGAGCGGCACCGCCGAGTTCGGGAACGGCGCACCCGGCGCGGCTCAGGCGCCGTTCGTCATCTCGCTGGGCGCCCAGTCCTCGGCCGGCGCGGTCAT
>DASSMN010000508.1:0-3635 GCA_035688885.1 Gemmatimonadales bacterium | reverse complement strand
GCCTGAGGCGAGGTGACTTCGTGCACCAGATGCAGATCGACGTACAGCAGCGCCGGGGCGCCGCCGGATCCGCCGGCCACGACGTGCGCCTCCCACAGCTTGTCGAACAGCGTGCGAGGCGCCGTCACGAAACCGTCGCCGCCTTGCGGGCCGCGGGCTTCTTGGGCTCGGCCGCGCGCGCCGCCGCCGCCTTCCCTTCTTCGGACCAGGGCATCATGGCCCGGAGCTGGGCGCCCACCCGCTCGATCTCGTGGTCGCGGTCGGCCTGGCGCATGCGCTCGAAGTTGCCCCGGCCGCTCCGGTTCTCCGCCAGCCACTCGCGGGCGAACGAGCCATCCTGAATCGCGTCCAGAATGCGCCGCATCTCGGCCCGCGTCGCGTCGGTCACCACCCGCGGGCCGCGGGTGTAGTCGCCGTACTCCGCCGTGTCGCTGATCGAATACCGCATGAACTGCATCCCGCCGCGGTACATCAGGTCCACGATCAGCTTGAGCTCGTGCAGGCATTCGAAGTACGCCATCTCGGGGCGGTAGCCCGCCGCGGTCAGGGTCTCGAAGCCGGCTTTGACCAGCGCGGTGACCCCGCCACAGAGGACCGCCTGCTCGCCGAACAGGTCGGTCTCGGTCTCCTCGCGGAACGTGGTCGCGATGACGCCGGCGCGCGTGCAGCCGATCCCGGCGGCATAGGCCAGCGCGTTGGCCAGCGCCTGGCCGCTCGCATCCTGGTGAATGGCCACCAGGGCCGGCACGCCGCGGCCGGCCTCGAACTCGCTACGGACCAGGTGGCCCGGCGATTTGGGCGCCACCATGGAGACATCGACGCCGGCGGGCGGGACGATCTCGCCGAAATGGATGTTGAATCCATGGGCGAACATCAGGGTCTTGCCGGGCGTGAGGCCCTGGGCCACCCCGCCCTCGTAGATGGCCCGGCCATCCTGGTCGGGCGTGAGCATCATGATGACGTCGGCCGCGGCCGCGGCCTCCGCGACGGTCCGGACATCGAGACCGGCGGCCTTGGCTCGGTCCCAGGAGGCGCCGCCCTTTCGGAGCCCGACGAGGACCTTGGCGCCACTGTCGCGGAGGTTGAGGGCGTGGGCGTGCCCCTGGCTGCCGTAGCCGATGATGGCAAAGGTGCGACCGGCCAGCCGGGTGCGGTCGGCGTCGGCGTCATAGTACACGCGCACGGGATCGTTCGTCATCGCTCCATCTCGTCGTGGGGAGTCAGTGTGGCAAGGGGATGGCTCAGGCGTTGAGCACTGGCCCCTTCGCGTCGCGCAGGGTGACTCGGGTTCAGGTTACCAGTCAAATGTTCGCCGACACGTGCGCGCCGGCCTCGCTGCCCGCTTCCAGCGCCACCGCGCCGCTGCGGGCGACTTCCAGGATCTCGAACCGCTCGAGCGCCCGGATGCACGACAGCACAAAGGCCTCCGAGCCGGTCAGCTCGACGATGGTCGCCTCCGGATTGTCGTCCACCACCGAGGCGTGGTACAGCTGCACCACGTCGAGCAGCTCCCCGTAGCGGTTCCCCGTGGCCCGGACCTTGACCAGCGCGAGCTCCCGGCTCACGCCGTCCCGAGCCGGAAAGGCGGTCGCTTCGCGAACGCCCACGACCTTCTGGAGGTGCTGGACGGCGCGGTCGGCCGTCGCCTCGTCGGAGTGAATCATGATGGTCAGTCTCGAGACGCCCGGCGTCACGGTGGGCCCCACCGCGATGCTCCGCACGGGCAGGTTCCGCCGCCGGATGAGCCCGACGGCACGGTTGAAGGTGATCAGACGATCCTCGAGCAGAACGGTGACGGCACGCTGCGTCATCGTCATACGGGCACGGCCTCGGATTCGATCGGCTCGCTGAGCGAGGCGCCCGGCGGGATCATCGGGAACACGTTGGCTTCCTGCTCGATCAGGAACTCCACCAGCGCGGGCCCGTCGTGCGCCAGCGCGGCCCGCACCACGCCATCCACCTGCTCGGCGCGCTCGACCCGGAAGCCCGGAATGCCATAGGCCTGCGCCAGGGCCACGTAGTCGGGACTCCAGATCGGCGTGGCGGAGTAGCGCCGGCCGTGGAAGAACTGCTGCCACTGGCGCACCATCCCGAGATAGCCGTTGTTGAAGATCGCCATCTTCACCGGGATGCGCTCCTGCACCATGGTGGCGATCTCCTGCATGTTCATCTGGAACCCACCGTCGCCCGAGATGGCCCACACCGGCTCTCCCGGCCGCGCCAGGACGACGCCCATGGCGGCCGGCACGGCGAAGCCCATGGTGCCGAGGCCGCCGGACGTGATATGCGTGTTGGGCCGCTGATAGCGGAACAGCTTGGCGACCCACATCTGGTGCTGCCCCACGTCGGACACGATGGTGCAGCGCCCGGCGGTACACGCCTCGAGCGAGGCCAGGATGCCGTCGGGCGCCAGGCCGCCCTTGAAGCTCTCCACCCGCGGGCGGACGAAGCTCTCGATCTCGGCGCGCCAGCCGTTGCAATGCCGCGGCTGGACGGTATCGAGCAGCGCGCGGAGGATCGCCCGCGCATCGCCCACCAGCCCGACGGCCACCGGGACGTTCTTGCCGATCTCCGACGGGTCCAGCTCGATGTGGATGACCTTCGCTCCCCGGGCAAAGGCGGCCAGGTTGCCGGTGACCCGGTCGTCGAACCGCAGGCCGACGCCGATGATCAGGTCGGCCTGCTGAATGGCTCGGTTCACATGCACTTCGCCGTGCATGCCGGGCATCCCGAGGTGGAGCGGATGCGATTCGGGAAAGGCGCTGATGCCGAGCAGGGTGGTGATGACCGGGATGCCGGTGCGCTCGGCCAGCTCCCGGAGCTCACCGTACGCGTCGCTCAGAATGATGCCGTGCCCCGCCATGATGAGCGGCCGCTCCGCGCGGGCGATCAGTCGCGCTGCTTCGACCAGCGCCATCTCGCTCGAGAAGGGCGGCTGGGATCCCGGAATCGGTTGGCCCGCTCGGCCGCCCGGCCGCCCGTCGGACCCTGGCGCTGCCCACGCCGCCTTCGCGTTCTGCACGTCCTTCGGCACGTCGAGCAGCACCGGCCCCGGTCGTCCCTCGCGCGCGACCTCGAACACCTCGTGCACCGCGTCGGCCAGCTCCTCGACGTCCTCCACCAGCCGGCTGTGCTTGGTGATCGGCTGGGTGATGCCGATGATGTCGGTCTCCTGGAATGCGTCGCGGCCGATCATGGCTCGCGGCACCTGCCCGGTGATCGCCACCAGCGGCGTGTTGTCCATGTGAGCGGTGGCGATGCCGGTGACCAGGTTGGTCGCGCCCGGGCCCGAGGTGGCCACGCACACGCCCGGCCGCCCGCTCGCGCGGGCGTAGCCGTCGGCCGCGTGCGCCGCCGCCTGCTCATGGCGCACCAGCACGTGGCGCAGCTCGGGATACTCCGGCAGCGCGTGGTAGAACGGCATGATCGCGCCGCCCGGGTATCCGAAGACCACCTCGACGCCGGCGGCCACGAGCGCCCGGCACAGGATTTCCGCCCCCGAGACGAGCTCGCTCATGGACTCACACCCCCCAGAAGTAGCTGGCATTGAGCGACTGGTCCTCGAGCTGGTCCGCATGGCTCACCTTGTTGAGGGCGTGGACCAGCGCACGGGCGCTCGCCTCGACGATGTCGGT
>DASSMN010000465.1:0-11636 GCA_035688885.1 Gemmatimonadales bacterium | reverse complement strand
GACGACGACCAGGAACAGCGGATCGAAGGCCGAGCCGAACCGCCGGTGCAGGATCAGATGCACCCCCACCACGACGATGGCGGCCAGCACCGCGACCGTGTAGCGACGGAACGCGCGAGGCGAGCGCGGCGCGACGCTTACCGCGGGCACCGATGGGTCCGGACTTCAGTGTGGCGTCGGGGGGCTGATGCGTGACTGCAGGACCCCGTCTGCGCGGGCATCACGAGCTGAACCACGGGGACACCTGAGCACCAGAGGGGGCATTCGAAAGGTGTAAGCCACCGGCCGTTCGCGCAACGAGGATCACCGCCTCGGGGACCCGTCTCACCACAGGTGCTGGCCGCCACGCTGCGCGCGGCCCTGACCAGCCCGCCGCACGGCCGTTCCAAGCCCCATCCTCAGTAGGCGAACCCCGCCCGGATGTAGACCGCGGTCCGGTCGTCACCGCGGGCGATAGCGATGCTCAAGGTACTGCCGGGATCCAGGAAGGCGAACCACAGGCCACCGCCGACGCCGGTGTGCCACTTGGTGGATGATTCCCCGTCGAGATACACCCGTCCGACATCTCCCAGCGCGAATACCCCGAAGGTTCCCGGCAGGACCAGGAAATAGCGGCCCAGGCGGGCGCGCAGCTCCGCGTTGCCATAGACGGCCGCGTCGCCGGCGTAGCGCTGGGTGCGAAGCCCGCGGACCGTGCTGGCGCCCCCGATGAACGCCGACTCGAAGAACGGGAACGCGCCCCACACCTTCTTGGCCCCCGCGCGCAGCGCGAGGGTAGGACCGAAGGCGGTGTTGGGCGTGAGATAGGTGGCCGCTTCGCCGTGGAGCTCACCATAGGTCGAATCCACGTCCCACACCGCCGGATAGACGCTGCCCCCCGCGACCAGGTGCACGCCGCGCCGCGCCGCGGCCGGCGTGTCCCGCGTGTCCCACTCGGCGGCCGCGGTGGCGCCGACCTCGCCGAAGTCGCCGACGCCGTACGGTCGGGCGAGGGTGATGAACCGCCCGGGATCGAGATCGGTCTTCGCGTACTTGAGCGTCGGGCCGACGGTGAGCTGGCCGGCGGCGCCGATCGGCAGCGTGACCGAGGGAGTGACCTGATACTGCTCCTGCGGCACCCGGTAGAACCGATCGTCGTCGATGCGAGGCGTCTCGTTGCCGAAGCCGAAGAAGCGGATCACCTCGATGCCCGAGGCGCGCAGCAGGAGCGTGGTGTAGACCCGGGAGTTCACCCGGAAGAAATCGCCCTGGAGCTCGGCCCGGAATTTTTCGGCGCCCGTGGCATAGCCCACTCGGGCACTCAGGCGCGAGCGGTAGGGGCGCTTGCGGAACCCATAGTCGTAGCGCACGACCCCGCCGCCGAGGAACGTGCCCACCTCGGGTCCCGAGCTGAACCAGGGTCGGAATCGCCAGAACCCGCCCCAATCGCGCCGGGGATACGGCGTGCTGTCGCTCAGGCGGAAGTCGGGGTATCGGCGGGTGTCGAGCGGCGGCCGATGAAGTCCCGTCACCGTGTTCTGGCCGCGCGCATCATAGACCCGGACGCCACCGCCGGTGGACGAGTCGACCACCCGATCGTCGCCGCCGCCGCCGATGACCCGCAGCAGCGGCGTTCCCCCGCCCTGGCCGGCGATGTGCACCCGGTCGTCGCCGCCATGGAGGTACAGCCGAACCTCCTTGGTGTCCGACCGGTGAAACGCCCGGTGGAAGAGCGGCGTGGCCGAGGCGTCCTTTGCGGGGTAGATGGTCAGGTCGAGGGTACCGTCCCCGGCCTTCACCGCCTCAACCCGTTCGGCCTTGTCGCTGCCGAAGACGTCGGGCTCTCCCGCCAACAGGTGATAGAACCGCCGCGCCGCGTCGGTGAGATGATCGCGCCGAGCCTTGAGCGCGGTCGCGAGCGAGGCGCCGTTGGCCGGCTTGAGCTCCTCGGGCAGGCGGGCGACCGCGTCGTCGATGACCTGGTCGGTGAGCCGCCCCTTGAGGTCGCCGGCGACCGAATCCCAGACCGCCCACTCGAGCCCGCTCAACAGGCGCCGGTCCACCACCCGCGCATTCCAGGTGAGCCCGACCATGCTGGGATAGTGGGACGAAAAGGCGACCAGCTGTGGCGCCGAGAGGCGCGCGAGGCCGAGCAGCAGCCCATCGAACCGGGCGAACGCCTGATCGCGGTCCCGCGGGATGGGCGTCCAGGGCACCGCATCGCCTTGGCCCAGCCGCGCCCAGCGCCACTGGTCCTGGTGACGATCCCAGTCGCCCAGGAAGACGTCCACCAGCCTGGCCGTCAGGTACGCGCGGGTGTCCACCCGCTCGTTCTGGTCGTGCTCGAGCCGTGCGAACAGCTCCTCGGTGCTCACGATCTTGTCGGCGCCGGCGAACCCCGGGCCCTCGTCGGTCGGGCGCTCCTCGATCGTGCCCAGCAGCCCGCCGAAGTCGGTGCGAAACTCTCCCAGGGCGGGGTCGTCGGGAAGCCACACGAGGTGCGGTTCCGCGTGCAGCACGCCCGCCGCGTCGAGCAGGGGGCTCACCACGAGCGGCGCCGCCGGATGGCCGGCGCTGATCTGATCCTGGAAGATCCGCTGCGCCACGGTCCCGCGGAGCGACTGGGGAATGAGCGGCGAGGGATCCTTGTTGATCGAGCGGAACTGGTACTCCCGTCCGTCGGCTCCATGGAAGCGGAGCGACTTGGTCTGTTTCCCGCCGCCGCGCTCGGTCGGACGGATTCCGCCGGCGAACTGCTGGAGGTCGAGCACCGGCACCCGGATCGGCGTGGTCCACAGCTCTCGATAGTGGGCGCCGAACAGCCAGCGGTGGAAGCCGCCGGCCGCGTAGGCGGCGCCGGGCGTGACCGTGGTGTCGCGGCTCTGGGAGGCCAGTGGCGCGGCGCACCCCGCCGCGGCGAGGAAGATTGCCGTCCGGTGCCACGCGGTCATCCGGCCCATACGACCTCCTCCTCGGTGCGCTGGTTCATCGCGATCGCCTGCGCGGTCGCGGCGTCGCCCACGGCGAGGCCCACCGGCTGGTGATAGCTGCCGTCCGGGCCAAGCACCCAGGCCGACGGGTCGGCGAGCTCATGCGACAGAATGGTCGCGAGCCGGCGACGGCACTCCGGATCGATCACGGGCGCCGCCACCTCCACCCGGCGGTGCAGATTGCGCGTGCGCCAGTCGGCGGAGGCGATGAAGTACTCGTCCGCGCCGGCGTTGGCGAAGTGGTAGATCCGAGCGTGCTCGAGAAACCGGCCGATCGTGCCTCGAACCCGGATGCGCTCGGAGAGCCCGGGCACGCCCGGCTTGAGGGTGCAGAGTCCACGCACGATCAGGTCGATCTCGACCCCTGCCCCGGACGCGGCATAGAGCGCGCGGATGAGCTCCGGGTCGTCCAGTCCGTTGAGCTTGGCCCGAATCCGGCCGCCGCGCCCGGCGCGCGCATGCGCGGCCTCGCGCGCGATACGCTCGAGCAGGCCGGGGGCGAGATGCTCGGGCGCCACCAGCAGGCGGCGGAGGGACGCGCCCGGCGCCCGCGAGCTGCCGGTGAGCTGATTGAACAGGTCTGCCAGGTCATCGGCGATCGCCTGGTCGGCCGTCAGCAATCCGAGATCGGTGTAGAAACGCGCCGTCGTCGCGTTGTAGTTCCCGGTGCCCAGGTGCGCGTAGCGCCGGATCTCGCCGTCCTCCCGCCGGGCGATGAGCGCGACCTTCGCGTGGTTCTTGTATCCCACCACCCCGTAGATGACCTGCGCGCCCGCGCCCTCGAGCTGCCGCACCCAGGCGATGTTGCGCGCCTCGTCATAGCTCGCCTTGAGCTCGACGAACGCGACCACCTCCTTGCCGGCCGCCGCGGCGCGGAGGAGCGCCGCGACCACCGGCGACCGCTCGCCGGTGCGGTACAGGGTCAGCTTGATCGACACCACCGCGGGATCGTCGGCGGCCTCCTCCAGCAGCCGGAGCACCGTGGCGGCGAAATCGTCGTAGGGATGGTGTACCAGCCGGTCCCGCTCGCGGACCAGCGCCCAGATCCCGGCGCCCGCGGGAAACGGGTCGCGGCCGGTGAACGGCGCAAAGCCCGCGTCGGCGACGGGCAGGGCGGCGAGGTGCCGCAAGTCGCCCGGGGCCATGAGCCCCGCCAGCTCGTGAATGACCAGATCGCCCACCACCGCCCCGCCCTCGAAGCGAAGCTCCTGCACCAGCATGGCCCGCAGCACCGGCGACGTGCCGGCGCGCAGCTCGACCCGGACGGCGGGATTCACCTCCCGCTGATCGAGCTCCTCCTCGATGGCCTGCAGCAGGTCGCCGGCCTCCGCGTCGTCGAGCTCGAGATCGCCCAGCCGGGTCACCCGAAACAGGGCGACCTCCTCGATGGTGCGATCGGGGTACAGCAGCCCCAGGTTGGCCACCACGACGTCCTCGATGGGCACCAGATCGTGGCTCTCGCCCAGGGGAACGAAGCGGGGCAGCGACGGGGGGATGCGCACGTAGGCGAAGTGCAGCGGACCGGTTTCCCCGCCCTGCAGCGCCACCGCCACCGACAGGGTGAGCGCCGGAATCAGCGGAAAGGGATGGCCGGGGCTCATGGTGATGGCGCGCGGCGTGAGCGCGGCGAAGAACTCGCGCCGGAATCGCGCGCGCAGCGTCTCCCGCTCGGCTTCGTGCAGCGCGTCCCAGTGTCGGACGCGGTAACCTCGCTCGGCCAGGTGGGCGAGGCAGGTCTCCGCCGCCGCGTGCTGCCGGGCCAGCAGCTCGCGCGCGCGCGACTCGGCGGCGGGGCGGCCGCCGGACATGTAGTACTCGTCGAGGTTGGCGCTGACGATGGCGATGTAGCGCAGCCGCTCGAGCAGGGGCGTGCGCTCGTCCTCGGCCACGGCGAGCACCCGCGCGTTGAACTCCAGCAGACTGCGACGCGGATCGAGCAGGTCGCCGGTCACCTCAGTGGCGTCCGGCGCTTCGTGCCCGGCGGTGGGCTCCGCCGTTTCGGTCCACTCGGGCACCAGTGCCGAGCGCGCGGCGAGGCCGAAGGCCGCTCGGGTGCCGGCGTCGTGCAGCGCCGAGGTCCGCACCGCGCGGGCGAAGTCCGCGACGGGCATCCACTCCATCCGGCCGCCCTCCCGCGGCGCGAGCCCACGGCGGAGGCGGCGCGCCACCCAGACTTCGAGACTGGGCTGCTCGATCGAGGCCGCGGCGCGGCCCACCAGCACCACGTCCGCCACGCGGGTCCCGAACCACTCCGCGAGACCATGCCGCACCGCGTGCTCGCCGGCGCCTGGCGTGACGGGCAGCCGGGGCTCGGGCCCGTCGGCGAGGAGGGCGACTCGCCCGTTCTCCAGCGCGATCACGGCAACGGCCCGTCCCAGGTCCAGATGGCGCACGACGCTCTCACGCCCCATCTGCCGGAGCAGCTCCCGGGCGCGACCCACCTTGGTCTGGAGCACCGGCCTGAGTCCGCGCGCCTGCTCGAGCGCGCGCGCCACCGCCTCGAGCCGCGGGCCGCCGGCGCGGAGCCGGCGCACCTTGATCTCGCGGAACTCGCGGGAGAGAGCGCCGTTCCGCACCGTCACCCGATCGTACAGGAAGTCGAAGCGCCCGGGCAACGGCCAGGCCCGTCCGGCGGTGCGCACGGTGCGCTCGACCTCGAGCTCGAAGCGAGGCTCGAGCCGGCCGGGATCGATGATGCCGCGCAGGCGGCGCGCCGGCTCACTCTCGCCGCGGAGGATCGAGGGAAGATCGACCTCCTGCGCCTCGGCCTCGAAGACCTCCTGCGCGCCGGGCACCGGGAGCCCCGGCTCGGCGATGCCGAGGGTGAGTCGCCGCCGGTCGTCGGCGCCGTAGCGGATCCGGCAGGTGATGCCGCGGGTCGCGAGGACGTTGTCGTCGGTGTCCACGTAGACGTCGCGATAGAACCGTCGCTCCATGCGCAGCTGCCGGAGCCGGAGGGGCAGCGGCTCGGCGGCGAGCGCGACCAGCAGCTCCGGGGTGGGCACGTCGCAGCGGAATTCGGCGGGGGGCACCCGGGCTAGTCTCCCAGCGCGGCACGCCGGGCGCGCAACCTCTCGTCGGCCAGCGCGCGGGCCCGCGCGAATCCGGTCTGAAACTCCCCTTGTGACCACACCCGGTCGAACAGGCCGGACTTGAGCTGCCACCGGTGCAGCATCGGCGAGTGGGCGAGGGCCCGCTCCAGCCAGTGCTCCGACCGCACCGGGTCGCCGCGCCAGGCGTAGTAGGCGGCCAGGTCGGCGTACTGGTGCAGGAACGCATACCGCTCGGCGTCGAGCTCGCGGCCCAGCGAGTCGGCCAGCGCCGCGGCCTCGGCGGTGCGGCCGATCTGGTGCAGGCACATGGCGCGCACCGCGACCCAGGGACCGAGATCCCGAGCCGCGCAGTCGGCGGCCTTCCCGGAGAGCAGTTGGGCGTAGGCCTGGAGGATGACGGAGACCGGGTCCACCGCGCCGCCGGGCAGCTCCGGGCGCACCTCGCGCAGGGCCACGTCGTAGCGTCGCGCGCCGATCGCGAGCGCCACCAGGGCATGCCGCAATCCCGGCGCGAGCGGATCCAGCGCCAGCGCACGTCGCGCGGCCGCGATGGCCAGCCCCATCTTGCCCGACCGCCACAGGCTCCAGGCGTAGGCCATCGCGATGTCGGCGGAGTTGGGCGTGAGACGGCGGGCGCGGTCCACGTCGGCCTGCACCGCGTCGTCGTCGGTGAAGGCGATCGAGCGCGCATCGGCCCGCGCCAGCCAGCCTTCGGGGGCCAGCGAATCCCGCGCGATCGCGCGATCGGCCAGCCGCAGCGCCTCGGCCACCTCGTTGTACGGATCGGCCTCGCCGCGATACCCGTACACCACCGAGTAGGTGTGTGCCGACGCGAGCCCCGCCATCGCCTGCGGATACTCGGGGTCCTGCGCCAGCGCCTCCTGGAACGCCGAGATCGCGAGCCGCAGCGCCTCGGGGGTGCGACGCTCCAGCCAGTAGAGCCCCTTGAGGTAGGACTCGTAGGCCGCGACGTGCTCGGTGCGCTTGGGCGCGGCGGGCATCGGCTCGGTCGCGGCGGTGGTGAGCAGCGCGCCGGTGACCTGCCGCGCAATGGCGTCCTGCAGCTGCAGCAGCTGGGCCTCGCCCAGCCGGTAGGTCTGCTGCCACAGCACCCGCCCGCGCCGGGCGTCGATGAGTTGCACCTTGGCCTCGAGGTGCTCGCCGGCGCGCTGGAGCGAGCCGTCCAGCACGTGCCGAACGTGGAGCGTGTCCGCGACCTGGCGCACGGTGAGCCGGCGTCCCTTGAGCGCGACGACCGAGGTCGGCGAGATCACCCGCAGGCCTTCCACCTGCGCCAGCCGATCGATGATCTCGCGACTGAGGCCGTCGCCCAGATACTCATCCTCGGGATTGTCGCTCTGAGTGGCCAGCGGAAGGACGGCGATGCTCGCGGGAACCTCCGACCCGTTCGGCGGCGCCGTGCTGCGATGCCCGCCGACGTAGCGCGTCACCCCGAGTGCCAGGAGCAGCAGCACCGCCGCGCCGATCAGCACCCGCCCCCACAGGCTGCCGCCTCCGTCGGCGCGCTCGCTCTCGGGGCCCAGCCAGGGCCCGGGTGGGGCCGGGCTGGGGGTGCTGAGCCGCGCCGGCTCTCCCATCACGACCCGGAGATCCGCGGCCAGGTCGCCGGCGCTCTGGTAGCGGTCCTCGGGACGTTTGGCGATGGCGCGGTCGACGATCGCGGTGACCGCCGGGGTCACCAGGGGCTGCAGCTTCGCGACCGGCGTTGGGGCCCCCGCGGCCTGCTTGGCCAGCACCTCGCGCAGGTTGGCGCCGCCGAACGCCATCTTGCCGGTCAGCATCTCGTACACCACGCACCCCGCGCTGTAGATGTCGCTCCGCGGGTCGCCGCCGCCATCGCCCTGCGCCTGCTCGGGACTCATGTACGCTGCGGTCCCGATGGGCAGCCCCCGGGCGGTCAGGGAGTTGCCGCTGGCCAGGCCGATGGCGCGCGCGATGCCGAAGTCGGCCACCACCGCGTGGCCGTTCGACAGCAGAATGTTTTCCGGCTTCACGTCCCGGTGGACGATGCCCCGGCGGTGGGCGTACTCCAGCGCTTCGGCCAGCTCGCGGCCGAGCAGCAGCGCCTCGTTCACCGGCAGCGCCCCGCCGAACAGCCGCTCGCGGAGGCTCTCGCCGTCCACGAACGGCATGACCGAGTAGAGCAGACCGGCGGCGTCGCCGGAGTCGATGAGGGGCAGGATGTTGGGGTGCTGCAGCTGGGCGGTGATGCGGATCTCGCGGAGGAAGCGCTCCCCGGCCACGCTGGTCATGACCGTGGGGCTCAGGACCTTGATGGCCACCTCCCGCCCGAGCTTGCGGTCGCGCGCCAGGAACACGATGGCCATGCCGCCCCGCCCCGCCTCCCGCTCAACGACGTAGCGGTCCCGGAGGGCGTCCTTCAGCCGGGCCAGCAGCTCGCTCATCGGGCCCCGTCGCCCAGCTCCACCGCGGTCACGTGCGGCGCGCCGCCGGTCTGGAGACTCTGAATCAGACTGTCCGCCGGGACGCTCTTCTTGAGCCGGACCCGATACTGCAACCGCTCGGGCGCGCCGCCTTCGCCGGGCAGCGCGCGCATGAACTCCCATCGCTTGGCCGACTCCTCGAGCACCGATTCCACGACCCGCCGCGCCGCATCGGCCGCGCCCTGGATCTGGAGCTCGAGCCGCCGAAACTCGGGTGGCGGCTTGTCCGGCTTCTTGGGCCCATCGTCGTCCGCCGAGAGCCGCGACCGGCGCTTGGACGCCCGTTCGGCCAGCGCATCGAGCTGGTCGGGCGTGAGCGACTTGAGGATCTGGTCATCCACCAGGTTCACGAACGCGCTGGTCCGGTTGGCGAGCGCGAGCGCCCGCTGTACCCGCCGCTGGGCCACCGGACGCTGCAGATCGGCCGGCGCTCGCCCGAAGTCGGTGTACCACAGGATCAGGATGACGACATTGAAGGTGATGGAGAGCGCGGCCGCGAGCGGCACCGACTGAATGCCGGCGGCGAGCCCCACCCCGGTGCCCAAGAAGATGTAGACCGCGTCCTTGGTGTCGCGCAGCGTGTTGCGGAAGCTGACCGCGGCCACGATGCCGCCGAGGCTGAACGCCAGCGCGAGGCTGTTCTTGACCATGAACACGATGCCCGCCACGACGATGGGCAGGATGATCAGGGTCTGCACGACGGATTGGCGGAACCCCTTGCGCCGGCGGGTCATTACATAGATCCAGGTGACCGGCAGCATAAGGGCGAAGGCGGCCGTCATGCCGAACACCTCGGACAGCGGCAGGCCCAGCCGGGATTGAAACAGCGGCTGCTGGCTGTTGATGAGGTCCGGCAGGCCGGTCTGGGTGTCGGCCACGCTCTGCTGCAGGCCGGCCGAGAACAGGTCGGCCGCGCCGGGCACCAGCTGAACCAGGAGACCGGTGGTGGCGAACAGGATGACGTAGTACGCGGCCACCCGGATGACCGGGTTGTCCACCATGCGCGCGTAGCCGCCGGAGCGACGCTCAGAAGCCATCGGGCACCCTCCCGTCGGCCGTCCTGGGGCCGTGGGGCATCCGCATTGACGAGCCTTTGCGATATGTTAGCGTTCGAACACTAAATTGCGATGATTCGGTCATTTGCGCCACCGCGGAGTCCGGGCATGAATGACGCCGAGCTGCTCGAAACCCAGCTTCCGACGACGCCCACCACCCAACTGGGCATCGCCGCGGACGAGCTGCCGGATGATCTCCTCCGGGAGGCCACCCAGCGGCTGGGCATCCTGGCCATGGTATGGGCCGGGCTGTTCCTCATCGGGATCGTCATGAACGACCTGGTGGCGCCGCTCCTGCATCTCCCGATGCGGGATCTGATTCCCTGGGGACGAGCCGCGGATGCGGTCGCGGTCCTGAGCATCGCCCTCTCCATCTGGCTCTGGCGTTACACCCGGCGGCTCACCTGCCGGCCACGGCTGGCACTGGATCTCGCGCTGGGCTACGAAGTGCTGCTGGCGCTCGGCATCGGCGTCGTGAACCAGTGGGAGCCGCATCACCTGCTGGCCGGGCGGCTGTCGTGGATCTGCGTGCTGGTGCTCCTGTTCCCGATGCTGGTGCCCAACACGCCGCAGAAGACGCTGATCGCCTCCATGATCGCGGCGTCCATGGACCCGCTGGGGCTGCTGATCGCCCATCTCCGCGGGCTCGAGACCCCGACGCTCGCGGTGATCCTATGGAACTATCTGCCCAATTACGTCTGCGCGGTCATCGCGGTCATTCCCTCCAAGATCATGGTCCGCCTGGGCCGGCAGGTACAGCGCGCCCGCGAGCTCGGCAGCTATCGGCTGGTGAATCTGATCGGCCGAGGCGGGATGGGCGAAGTGTGGTACGCCACCCACCGCATGCTGGCTCGGCCCGCCGCCATCAAGCTGATCAAGCCCGAGATCCTCGGCGGCTCCACCGACAACGCGACGGCCTCCATCATCCGGCGGTTTCAGCGCGAGGCGGAAGCGGCATCGGGCCTCCAGTCGCCACATACGATCCGGCTCTACGATTTCGGGCAGACGCGGGTGGGCACCTTCTACTTCGTGATGGAGCTGCTCGAGGGCCTCGACCTGGAGACGCTGGTACGTCGTCACGGCCCCCAGCCAGCCGAGCGGGTGGTGTACCTGCTGCGGCAGGTGTGTCACTCGCTGGGAGAGGCCCACGAGCGGGGCCTGGTGCACCGGGACGTGAAGCCGGCCAACATCTACACCTGCCGCCTCGGCCGCGAATACGACTTCGTCAAGGTGCTCGACTTCGGTCTGGTGAAGTACGACCAGGACGAAACCATTCTGGACACGATCAAGTCCGCCGACGTCACGACCGGCACGCCCGCCTACATGGCGCCTGAAATGGCGAGCGGCGCCGACCCCGTCGATCGCCGGGCCGACATCTACGCGCTCGGCTGTGTGGGCTACTGGCTGCTCACCGGGCAGATGGTCTTCGAGGCCGACAGCGCGCTCAAGATGCTGATCCAGCACATCCAGGCCATCCCGGTGCCGCCCAGCATCCGCACCGGACGTCCGGTGCCGCTCGATCTGGAGCGCGTGATCATGCGGTGCCTGGAGAAGGACCCCACGCGGCGGCCGCAGACGGCGGACGATCTCGTGGCCGAGCTGGATCAGGTCGCGCTCGCCCGGCCGTGGGACGTGAGGCGGGCGCGGGCGTGGTGGGACGAGCACTTGTCGCCAGCAGCGCCGCCGGAGAGGAGCCAGCGCCAGGCGGTGGCGGTCGGGTGAGCGGCCGGCGCAGCGGGACGATCGTGCTCCGGGGCGCGGTGGCGATCGGGGCGCTCGCGGCGAGCACGCTCGCGGTGTCGGCGGGGGCGGCGCACTCGGTGAAGGCAGGGAGCTCCCGCTCGCCGGCCGAGCTGAGCCGGTACGATTTCGGCGCCCCGCCCGCCGATCGGTGGGAGCTGCCCAAGGGACTGCACGAGGTCAGCGGCCTGGCGATGGACAGCGCGGGCCGCCTGTTCGCGCACGGGGACGAGGAAGCGGTCATCTACCAGCTCGATCCCGCCGATCACCACGTGGTCAAGAAGTTCAGCTTCGGCCGGCCGGCCGTTCGGGGGGACTTCGAGTCGATCGCGCTGCTGAACGGCCAGGTCGTGT
>DASSMN010000143.1:0-6002 GCA_035688885.1 Gemmatimonadales bacterium | reverse complement strand
GGCAGCCTGACCGCGGCCGAGCGGCGTTTCCTCGACGAGGTGGCCCGGAAGAAGAAGCAGGAGCACTAGCCGCGGCCTCTCTTGCATCTTCCTCCGCCGCTTCGTATTGTGCGCCGTGCTGATCAATCTCCTGCCCGATTTTCTCGCGGTGCTCGGCGCCGGTGACCGGGAGGCGGCGTATCGGCAATACCGCGAGTCTCACCGTCCGATTCTGGACGCGTACTGGCGCAATTACGTACTCGATCCCGACAGCCCGCACGCCGGCGAAATCATCACCGCCGCGCTGCGGGCTGATCGCAGTGACCTGCTCGCGCTCGCCGATGCCGTCAATCTGGTGCAGCTCGCCGAAGAGGCGATCGGCCGCGCGGAGGAAATCCTCCAGGTCGACCGCCCGACCGACACCTATCTCATGGTGGGGCTCGGCGGCGCCAACGCGGGCGAGCTGGTCGTGGGCGGCCGCGGCGTCGCCTTCATCTGCCTGGAGCACTTCACAGGGCGGGTGAACCCCGAGACCTACGGCATGGGTCTCCCGCCGGACCTGATCCCGTTGTGGATCGGGCACGAGCTGGCCCATACGGTGCGCTACACCTCACCCACGAGCGCCAGCGACATGCGCCGGCTGGTGACCGACGCCGGGGGCTACTACGACTATTGGTCCACCGGGAGCCGTGCCAGCCTGCGCGAGCTGCTGGTGAACGAGGGCCTCGCGGTCCACACCGCGCAGGCGGTCGCGCCGGGGTTCGACGCGGCCGACTACTTCGGCTATCCGCGTCGGCAGTATCATCGGCTGCGCGAGCTCGAGGCGTTTCTCCGCCGCGTGGTGGAGCCCGATCTCGAGCAGAGCGGGCTGGGCCTGCGGCTGCGCTATCTCTCCGGAGGCATGAGCCCGTCGGCCCGTCTGGTGGGTGGGCGCGTGCTGCCGGAACGCTCGGGCTACTACCTGGGCTATCGCATGACCGAGGCGCTGGTGGGCCAGCGGGGCCTGGCCGAGGCGGTGCGCGCGCCGGCCGCGGAGTTCCAGGCGGCCGAGGACGTGGCGCGGGGGATTCAGACGGCGTAGAGCGGCAAGGGTCCGGGGTGAGTACGAAGCGGGAACGGCGCACGCCAGCAGATGGGTGCGCCGTTCCCGCTTCGCTCACCGCGGGCCCTCGCTCACTTCCCGACGCAGAAGCTCGCGAACACTCGATCCAGCACATCCTCTACGTCCACCGTCCCGATCAGCTCGTCCAGCGCGGCCGTGGCTTCGCGGACGTGGTGCGCCACCAGGACGGCGTCTCGCTCCCCGCGCAGCAGCTCGAGGGCCGCGGCCAGCGCGGCTCGCGCCCGGCTCAGCGCGGTTCGCTGGCGCGCGCGGCCCAATGCCGGCTCGAGATCGGCCAGCACCAGGCGATCGCCGAACACCTGCTCGCTGGCGGCACGGCGGAGCTCGCCCAGTCCACTGCCGGTCACGGCCGACACCGGGAGGCCGCCTCCCGGCGTGGCCGCCGAGAGATCGGCCTTGGTTCGCACCAGCAGTGTGGGCCGCGCGTCGGCGACGGACGATTCGTCCTGCCCGGGTGCCCGTCCGGTCTCGACGCACAGCAGCACCAGGTCAGCGGACACCAGATAGCGACGGCTCACGTCTACGCCGAGTCGATCGATGGGGTCGGGCGCGTCCCATAGCCCGGCGGTGTCCACCAGACGCACCGGCCAGCCGAGAAAGTCGGTATGAGCCTCGACGGCGTCGCGGGTGGTACCGGGGAACTCGGTGACCAGCGTGCGCTGATCGCCCAGCATCGCGTTGAACAGGGCCGACTTGCCGGCATTGGGGCGGCCCGCGAGCACCACCAGCGCCCCTTCCCGCATCCGCTCGGCGGCGGGCGCGCTGTCGAGCAGGCCCTCGATGCGCGTGGCCACTGCCTCCAGCTGTGCCGCGATGCGCGACGACGCGATCGGGCCGTCGTCTTCGCCGGGAAAGTCGATGTCGTACGCCAGCAGGCCTTCGGCGTCCACCAGGGCCGCCCGGAGCTCAGCCAGCCGGCGCGAGAGACTTCCCTCCAGCTGCCGGAGCGCGGCCCGGGCCTGAGCGGGGGCGGTGGCGTCGATCAGGTCGCCCACCGCCTCGGCCTGCATCAGATCGAGCTTGCCGTTGAGCACCGCGCGTCGGGTGAACTCCCCGGGCGCGGCCGGGCGCGCCCCCGCCTCGTGCAGCGCGGCGAGCAGTCGGGCGGGCGCCAGCAGACCACCATGGCAGGACAGCTCGACCAGATCCTCGCCGGTGTAGCTGGCCGGGCCGGGGAACACGGTATACAGGCCCCGATCAATCGTCTCGCCCGCCGCGTCCCGGAAGGTGGCCAGCGTCGCCGTGCGGGGTGGGTGGGCTCCAAACCCGACAATCACCCGTTGCGCTATCGCGAACGCTCCCGCCCCGCTCAGCCGCACAACCGCGAGCGCCGAGCGGCCGGGTGGCGTAGCCAGAGCGACGATCGGATCGGAAAGCATGGGACGGAACTTATCATGCGCGGCCCTCGTCGGGATCAGGGCATCGGGGAAGCGATCCGCGCGAGGAAATCCCATTCCGAGGTGCGCCATGCTGATGTTGGCTTGCCTGCTGAGCCTCGGCGCAGGGGGGGTGCCGATCGGGTCCACCCACGAGGGCCCGGATTCCACCGCGGTCCCCATCGAGCTGGTCGACGGCCATCGGGCCGTGGTGCGCGCGACGCTCGACGGCCGCGGACCCTACCGACTCGCCGTCGAGACTGGCTCGCCCAACGTGCAGCTTTCACCTCACTTGGTGCGGGAGCTGGCGCTCACGCACGCGGGCGGCGGCGCCCGGGACTCGCTCTTCCGTCTGGATTCCCTCCGCATCGGCAGCGTGATCGTACAGGGGCTCGCGGTGGGAAGCGACAAAGCGCTCGAGCGCATCGGCGTAGATGGCGTGCTGGGACTCGATGCCTACGCGGACCTGCTATTGACGGTGGACTACCCCGCGGCCCGACTCGTCCTGAGCCGCGACACGCTACCCGCGCCGGATGGCGCCGACGTGCTGCCCGCCGTCCGGGTCGGCCCTTTCATCGGTATTCCGGTGGATGCCGGCGGCACTCGGGCGATCGGGGTGGTCGATACGCAGGGTGGGATTCTGTTCCAGGCCGTGCCGGAAGAAGCGCGGCGGCTGACCTTCAGCGCCCCGCCGCGGGTGGTGGGGCGCGCGATCGTCGGCGGGGGCGCGCCGGTCGAAGTGAGAGAGGCCCGGCTGGCCGGCGACCTCAAGCTGGGCCGCCACGTGTTCCATCAGCCGAGCATCGCGGTGCATCCGTTGCCCGCGGACATTCCCTCGAGGATGACCATCGGCACTCAGGCGCTGCGTCACTTTCGCCTGACCATCGATCAGCGCTCGATGCGGGTCCGGCTCACCCGCGCCGATGCCGGCGCGATCGTCGAGTAGCTAGGCCTTGCCGCCTTTAGTCGGCCTGGGAGGCGGTCGGACGGTCTTGACCTGCGCGGCGCCGGTCGTGCCGCGCTTGACCCGCTCGCGGGCCAGCAGCCACTGCTGCGGGATGCTCGCCAGGTTGCTCACCGCGTAGTACAGGTTGAGGCCGGAGGCGAAGTTGAGGAACAGGAACGTCATCATCACCGGCATCACGTAGAGCATCATCTTCATCTGCGGGTTCGGCTCCATGCCGATCTGGCCGACCTTGCTCAGGCCGTACATGGAGAGCCCCATGATCACCGGGATGACGTACAGCGGATCGGGCCGCGACAGGTCGGGCAGCCAGAGGAACGACGCTCCCCGCAGCTCGATGGTGTTCTGGAACACGAAGAACAGCGCGAACAGCACCGGCATCGGCAGCAGCATCGGCCAGCAGCCGCCCAGCGGATTGACGTTGTACTCCTTGTACAGCTTGAACATCTCCTGCTGCATCTTCTGCGGGTCGTTCTTGTACCGCTCCTGAATGTCCTTCATGAGCGGCTGCACCGCCTGCAGCTGCATGTTGGCCCGCATGGCCTTCTGGTTGAGCGGCCAGAGCAGCACCCGCACCATGACCCCGAAGAACACGAGCACCAGCCCATACGCCAGGTGCAGGTGCTCGTGCATCCAGACCAGGAGCCAGCGGACGCCGACCGCCACGGGGCGGATGATGGTGCGGAACCCGGGCCAACCGTAGGGATTGACGTCGTCGAAGCCTCGGCCCAGCCGGCCCAGCCGATCGATTTCCATCGGACCGACATAGGCGGTGTACCCGAAGTCGCCGCTGGCCGGAACCGGCAGCGCCAGCCGGACGTCGGCCTCGGTCGGATGTTTTTCCGTCGTGGGTCGCGCCGCGATGGTGGTGCCGCTGATCCGACCGCCGGTGCTGTCGTAGGCCAGCACGCCGGTGACAAAGTACTTGGACTTGAACGCGACCCAGTCGAGCGGGCCGCTCACCGTCTTGGGCTCGCCCGGCGTCAGGCCACCGAGGTCGGTGCGCTCCGCGTCGTTCCGGCGGGTCACCACCGCGAGCGCCCGGTGGTTCTCGACCAGGTTGGCCTCGGTGTTGGCCAGCGTCGGACCCATGCCCACCAGCAGCGTCCCGCCGTTGGGGTCCATGCCGGTCACGTGCCCCTTGACCTCGATCCGGTAATCGTCGGGCGCGAAGTGGTACTCGATCGCAACCTGGAGCGGCCCCCGGGCGGTGGTGAGCCGGAGCGGCGCGCCCTGGGTCGCGTCGAGCGAGTCGGCCGACGCGGTGAACGCCAGGCTCTCGAGGGGAACAGTGTCGCGCCCGGTGATCAACGTGAGGCCCAGGAGCCGGCTGTCCCTGGGCAGGATCTGGGCTGTCCGGCCGCTGTCCTCCGGCGCCATCGAGCGGTAGCGGGCGAGCCGAGCGCTCACCAGACGCCCGCCCTGGGTGCTCACGCCGTAGGCGTAGAGCGGCGAGCTCACCGAGATGGTGTGCACGGCGGGTGCGGACGACGCGGTATCGACGCCCGCCGAGCGAACCGTATCGGGAGTGCGGACGGCCGGCGCCGGCCGGGGCGACGCGGGCGCAGCGGCCGCGGCAGTGGTGTCGCCGCCGGCCGGGGTGGCCGCCGGAGGTGGCCGCTTGATGAAGATGGCCGGAATGATGGCGATCACCATCATCAGAAGGATCGCCCAGATGGTACGACGGTCCATGAGCTCAGGTCACGGGATCAAGGGACAGGATCGAAGCCGCCCGGGTGAAATGGATGACACCGGGCAAGGCGACGGGCGGCCAGCCACGCGCCCCGCAGGGCGCCGTATCGGGTGACCGCCTCGAGCGCGTATTGGGAACAGGACGGATGAAATCGGCAGCTGGGAGGCAGCGCGGGCGAAACCAATCGCTGGTACGCTCGGATCAGCGCCGCGAGCAATCGCCTTGGGGCGAGCCTGGCGGCAGGGATGGGCGAGGACTCGGCGCCCGGCGTGGTCATGCGAGCCCTACCGTGCGCCGCCAGGCCAGCAGGTCGGCGCGAAGCCGCTCGAACGGCGCGCCATACGCCTCGCGCCGTGCCCGGATGACGAGGTCCCACGCCGGCTGGTGCGGCTGGAGGTCCTGCCGCCAGATCTCGCGCAGGCGCCTCCGGAGACGGTTGCGGGCCACCGCGGAAGACTGGAACTTCGGTACGATCAGTCCCATCCGCGGGTGGCCCGTCGGGTTGTCCATCCAGATCATGTCCAGATGCTCGAAGCGGCGGCGCCGACCCTGGCCGAGGCACCGCCGTATGTCCGACGCGCGCGCGAGCCGATGCGCTCGCGGGAGGCGCGCCGAGGGCGTCAGGAGCCCCCGTGCTTCGTGGGCAGCGAGACGGTGAGGCGCTTGCGACCCTTCTTGCGGCGGCGGGACAGGACCGCCCGTCCCCAGCGCGTGGCCATGCGCGCGCGGAACCCGTGCTTGTTGATCCGGCGCTTGTTGCGCGGCCGATACGAGGGTTTCATCGCGAGCGTTCCTCCAAAGTGAGCCGGGGAAGCTAGTTAGGGAACGGGTCGGGGTCAAGCAGAGGACGGACAGGTAGGACGGAGA
>DASSMN010000401.1:0-6536 GCA_035688885.1 Gemmatimonadales bacterium | reverse complement strand
GCGGGTGGGGCCGCCACCGGCACTCCAGACGGCGGCGCGCGCGACGCCTGGATCCAGGCGGTCGCCGACGACCTGGCGGCGCACCGCGGGCGCTGCGCCGTAGTAGTGGGCGAGCGCCAGCCCGCGCCGGTGCACGCGCTGGCCCACCTGCTCAACCTGGGCCTCGACGGTGCGGGACACACCGTGCGCTACATCGAGCCGCCGGTGCCCGCCGGCGACCCGGGCACCGGCCTGGCCGCGCTGGCTGAGGCCATGCACGCGCGCCAGCCAGGGTGGGTGGTCATACTGGAGGGCAACCCCGTCTACACCGCGCCCCGGGACCTGGAGTTCGCGACCCGGCTCGCGCAGGTCCCCAACACGCTCCACCTCGGCCTCTACCGCAACGAGACCGCGCGAGCCTGTCGCTGGTTCGTGCCGGTCACACACTACCTGGAAGCGTGGGGCGACGGCCGGGCCTGGGATGGGACGGCCTCCCTGGCGCAGCCGCTGGTCGCACCGCTGTTCGACGGGCATGCGGCCGTCGAGCTCCTGGCGCTGCTGGCGGGTGAATCGCGCGCGCCGCTGGCGTTGCTCCGGGCCGATTGGGAGCCGCGGCTCGGCGGACAGCGCGGCGCGGCCGGCCGCTCGACGTGGAGCGAGGTGCTGCAACGCGGCGTCGTGCCCGACAGCGCCGCGCCCGCCGTGACCCCGCGCCCGGTCGCCGGCAGCCTTGAACGGCTGCGCGGCGACATCGGAGCGCTCGCGCCGCCCGACGACCGGACGCTCGAGATCGCGCTGGTGCCCGACCGCTCGGTGCACGACGGCCGCTTCGCCAACAATCCCTGGCTCGAGGAATTACCGGACCCGGTCACCAAGCTGACCTGGGGCAACGCGGCGCTGCTGAGCCCGCGCGAAGCCGCGCGCCGGGGGCTCGAGTCGGGGCAGATGCTCGAGATCGCCGCGGGCCACCGGCGGCTGACCATTCCGGTCCTGGTGGTGCCGGGGCACGCCGATGGCGCCCTCACCATCGCACTGGGATACGGCCGCGGCGCCGGGCACGGCGAGGGCATCGAGGAGGTCGCCGCCGGCGTCGGGGCTGACGCCTACGTGCTCCGAACCGCGGCCGGCGGCCCGGCGCCGCGCGGGGCGTCGGTGCGCGGGCTCGCCGATCGGGCCGAGCTCGCCGTAACGCAGACCCACTGGGAAATGGACGGCCGCCCGATCGCGCTGCACGCCACGCTCGAGCAGTTCCGGCGGCAGCCCGTGGTCGCCCCCGCCCAGCGAGGCCGGCCGCTGGCGCTGTACGAGCCGGAGCGCGACCCGGGTCAGCCTCAGTGGGCCATGGCGATCGACCTTTCCGCCTGCACCGGCTGCAGCGCCTGCGTGGTGGCCTGCCAGGCGGAGAACAACGTGCCGGTGGTCGGCCGGCGCGGCGTGCAGCAGAGCCGCGAGATGCACTGGCTCCGCATCGACCGCTACTACGCCGGCACGCCCGACGACCCGGTGATGCTGTCGCAGCCGATGCTGTGCCAGCACTGCGAGCGGGCCCCGTGCGAGTACGTCTGCCCCGTGGCCGCCACGGTGCACAGCCCCGACGGCCTCAACGAGATGGTCTACAACCGCTGCGTGGGCACCCGGTTCTGCTCCAACAACTGTCCCTACAAGGTGCGCCGCTTCAACTGGTTCAACTACAACGCAGAGGTGAGCGAGACCGAGCGGCTGGCCAAGAACCCCGATGTCACGGTGCGGGCCCGCGGCGTGATGGAGAAGTGCACCTTCTGCGTGCAGCGCATTCGCGAGGCCGAGATCGCGGCGCGAGTGGATGGGCGGGCGGTGGAAACCGGCGAGGTGCGGACCGCGTGTCAGCAGGCATGCCCCACGCAGGCCATCGTGTTCGGCTCGCTCACCGACCCGGACGATCCGGTGGCGACGCTCCGCGACCAGCCGAGGGCCTACAGCGTGCTGCACGAGCTGGGCACCGAGCCGAGGGTACGCTATCTCGCGCGGATCACCAATCCCAATCCCAAGCTGGCGGAGCGCACGTGACCGCGGCCCGGGGCGCGCTCACGCTCGACCGGTCGGCTCCCGAGCACCCGGTCATGATCGGGCGCCCCGACGACGCGACCCTCACCGCCCGGCTTCTGGCGCCGCTGCTCGGCGCGCCGCGCGGCTGGCTGCTGCTGCTCGGGCTCACGGGCGCCGGCACGCTCGCGCTGTTCGGGGCGATCGGCTACACCTTTGCGCGCGGCATCGGCGTCTGGGGCAACAACATCCCGGTCGCGTGGGCGTTCGCGATCATCAACTTCGTGTGGTGGATCGGCATCGGCCACGCCGGCACGTTCATTTCGGCCTTCCTGCTGCTGCTCCGCCAGCCGTGGCGCGGGTCGGTCAACCGGGTGGCCGAGGCGATGACCCTGTTCGCGCTCACCAATGCGGCGCTGTTCCCCGTGCTCCACCTGGGGCGGCCCTGGTTCGTGTACTGGCTGCTCCCCTACCCTGCTCGCTTCGGCGTGTGGCCGCAGTTCAGAAGCGCGCTCCCGTGGGACGCAGCGGCGGTGGGCACCTACTTCATCGTATCGCTCCTGTTCTGGTATCTCGGCCTGCTCCCGGATCTCGCGAGCGCGCGCGATTGGCTCCCTGGCCTCCGCCGGCGCCGGATCTACGGCGTGTTCGCGCTGGGCTGGCGTGGGGCCGGCCGGCAGTGGCGCGAGTACCGCATGGCCTACCTGCTGCTGGCTGGTCTCGCGACGCCGCTGGTCATCTCGGTTCACAGCATCGTGAGCCTCGACTTCTCCATCAGCCAGCTGCCCGGATGGCACTCGACCATCTTCCCGCCCTACTTCGTAGTGGGCGCCATCTATTCCGGGTTCGCGATGGTGCTCCTGCTGGTGATCCCCCTTCGGCGGCTCTACCGGCTGGAGGACCTGATCACCGCCCGGCACCTCGACAACATGGCCAAGCTGCTGCTGACCATGGGCTGGCTCATGGCCTACGCCTACGTGGTGGAGGCGTTCATCGCCTGGTACGGTGGCAACCTGTACGAGCGGTATGCGCTCCTGGTGGCTCGGCCGTTGGGGCCGTATGCCTGGCTGTTCTGGTTGATGCTCGCGGCCAACGTGCTCACGCCGCAGGTCTTCTGGTCGAGCCGCCTCCGCACCAGCACGCCGGTGCTGCTCGGGGCCTCACTCATCATCCTGGCGGGGATGTGGCTCGAGCGGTTCGTCATCGTCGTGGGCTCGCTGAGCACCGATTTCCTTCCCAGCAGCTGGCACGTGTATCGGCCCACCTGGGTGGATCTCACCATCCTGGGCGGAAGCGTGTGCTTCTTCGGGTTCCTGTTTCTGCTGTTCGTCCGCTGGCTGCCGTTCATCCCGATGCACGAGCTGCGCGAGCTCCGGCGCGACCTGAGCCCGCACGGCGCAACGCCATGAGCCCGCGCGGCGGGCTCGTCGCGGAGCTCGAGTCGGCCGACGCGCTGGAGGCGGCGGTGAGCGAGTTGCAGGCGCTGGGCTATCGCTCCGTCGAGACCTACGCGCCGCTGGACCTGCCCGGGACAGAGACTTCCCGACGGGTGCCCAGAAGCCGGCTGGGCCCCTTCGTGTTCGGTGGGGGCGTCGCAGGCGCGGTGCTCGGCTACGGCATCCAGTGGTATGCCGACGTTCGGGCCTTTCCGGTGGCCGTCGGCGGGCGGCCGCTGCATCCGGTTCCGGCCTTCATCCCGGCCACCTTCGAGACTACGGTGCTGTGCGCGGCGCTCACGGCGTTCGTCGGCGTGCTGGTGGCGCTCAGGCTGCCGGCGCTATGGCACCCGGTGTTCGAAGTGGACGGCTTCGAGCGCGCCTCGACCGACCGGTTCTGGCTGCAGGTGGGGAGAGACGACCCGCTGTTCGATCGCGAGCGCACCACGGCGGATCTCGCCTCAATGGGCGCCGTCCGCGTGGTGCCGGTGCCGGAGGAGCAGGCCACGTGACCGCTCGGCCGATCCTGCTGATCGCGACATCGCTCCTGTTCGTCGCATGCGACGGCATCCAGCCGGCCGTGGATCGCGCGCTCCAGCGTATGCGCGCGCAGCCCAAGGCCGGGGCCTACGGAGCAAGCGCGGCCTTTGCTGACGGCAAGGTCATGCAGCCGCCGCCCGCCGGCACCATCGCGAGAGAGGACGCGCTGGATTCGGCGGGTTCGGCCGGCCTCGACGCACGAGGCGCGTACCTGGCCGGCGTGCCCCTGTCGCAGACGCCGGGGCTGCTCGCGCGGGGGCAGTCGCGGTTCCGCATCCAATGCGCGGCCTGCCACGGGGCCGGCGGCTTCGGCGGGAGCGTCGTGGCGGAGAACTGGTATCCACCGCCCCGACCGCCCTCGCTCCGCACCGGCCGAGCGGCCGTGCTGCCGCCGGGACAGGTCTACCAGGTGGTGACCAGCGGATTCGGCCGCATGCCGTCGTACGCGCCGGCGCTTTCCGCCGCCGACCGCTGGGCGGTCGTGGCCTACGCGCTCACCCTCCGCGGCCGACCCCCCAGCGACTCCGCCGAGCGTGAGGATTCGGTGCGCGCCGCCGGATTGCGCGCGCTGGACTCGCTGGGTCCCGTGGGCAGGCGATGACGACGGTGGCGGCGTCGCCGGCGCATCAGCGGTGGCGGGTGGCGCCCGTGATCGGCCTTGTCGGGCTCGCGCTCTCGGGTATCGGGATCCTGGTGGATCCGCGGCAGGCGTATGCGTCGTGGCTCGCCGCGCTCGCGGCGGGGCTCAGCGTCACGCTGGGGGCGCTGCTGCTGGTGGCGATCGCCAGCATCTCGGGCGCCCGCTGGTTCGATCCCCTCCGCGGCTTTGCGCTCGACGTGGCGGGCACCCTTCCGCTGTTCGCGCTGCTGTTCCTCGTGCTGCTGCCCGGGCTGGGCGTGCTGTATCCCTGGGTGGACGCGCGCGGCCTCCCCAATGCCGCCTGGCTCAATCGGCCGTGGTTCCTGGTGCGCGCTGCGTTCTACTTCGCGGTCTGGATCGGCATCGCGCTGACGCTCCGGCGCTGGGCCCTGCCGGGCGCCGATCTCGCCGCCCCGCCGGCCCCGCGCGAGCGCGCGCTCGCCGGGGCTGCGCTCCCCCCGCTCGGCCTCACGCTCACGTTCGCGGCGTTCGACTGGCTCATGTCGCTCGACCCCCGCTGGACGTCCACAGTGTTCGGCGTCTACTGGTTCGCGGGCGGCTTCCTGGCGGCGCTCGCCGTCGTGACGCTTGCCGCCGCGCGAACCGGTGACGAGCGTGCCCATCCGGCTCGGCTGCCGGCATCGCAGGGCTACGCCCTCGGCGCGCTCATGGTCACCTTCGCCGTGTTCTGGGGCTACATCGCCTACTCCCAGTATTTCATCATCTGGATCGCCGACGTGCCGGCCGAAGTCGCGTGGTACGTGCCGCGGGTTCGCGGCGGGTGGGGCGTGCTGGCGCTGGCGGTGCTGGTGGGGCAGCTGGCGTTGCCGTTCCTGGTGCTGCTGCTCTACGCGGCCAAGCGCAGTGCCCGCGCCATGGCGATGATCGCCGCCTGGCTGCTGGTGGTGCATTACCTGGACACGTACTGGCTGGTGCTGCCGGCCATCCATCCCGACGCGCCGCACCCGCACTGGCTGGACCTGAGCGCGCTCGCCGCCGTGGCCGGCTGCGCCGCCGCGTGGATCGGCTGGCTCGGGCGGCGCGGCCCTCGCATCACCGGGACGCCGCATGCCCAACGCTGACGAACATGTGGTGGTGACCCGAGACGTGGAGCGGGTCGAGCGGATCGGGCAGGCGCTCCGGACCGCCGGCATGGACGCGCTGGTGTGCGCGCTGCCGTCCAACGTGCTGCTGCTCTCGGGCTACTGGCCGGTGGTCGGCACCAGCGTGGCCGTCGCGACGCGGGATGGGGGTATCGGGCTCCTGGTGCCGGCCGACGAGAAGGACCTGGCGGCCGTCGGCTGGGCGGATACGCTGGAGCCGTTCACGCCGGGGTCGCTGGACGCGCTGGTGCCGCTCACCGGAGCCGTGGCGCCGGCGCTCACGCGACTGCTGCGCCGGCTCGGCGTCGCGAGCGCGCGCCTTGGCTACGAGCACGGACCGATGCTCGAGCCCAGCTCGTACGCGGGCACCAATCGCTACATCGTGGCGCTCCGGACCTTGCTGGGCGATTGCGCGCCGTCGGCCACCCTGGTGATGGCGGACGAGATCCTGCTGGATCTCCGGGCGGTGCTCACCCGTCTCGAGCTGGCCGGCGTGCGGACGGCGTGCCGCGTGGCAGAGGACGCGTTCCGCGCCGGCGCGGCGAGCATCGTGGCCGGAGCGACGGAGCGCGACATCGCCGCCTCGTTCCGCGCCACGCTCGCGGCCTACGCCGATGCCTACGGCGAGGGCTCGGCCCGGACCGGCGGCTTCGTATTCTGCATGTCCGGCCCCAACGCGGCCATGGCCGATCGCGCCTACGCCCGCACCCGCGGGCGCCGGGTCCGAGCAGGTGACCTGGTCATGGTGCACTGCAACTCGTTCGTGAGCGGGCTCTGGACCGACATCACCCGCACCTATCACCCTGGCCCCAGCGA
>DASSMN010000370.1:0-8700 GCA_035688885.1 Gemmatimonadales bacterium | reverse complement strand
CCCGCCGCCTCGAGCCCCTCGTCCAGCAGGCGCCCCGATGGGCCTACAAAGGGGTGCCCCTGCCGGTCTTCCTGGTCCCCCGGCTGCTCGCCGACCAGCATGACCTCGGCGCGCTTCGGTCCCTCCCCGAACACCGTCTGGGTGGCGTACCTCCAGAGATCACAGCCGCGACAGCCGGCTGCCGCCTCGCGGAGCCGCGCGAGCGTGGGACTGGGCGGAATGAACTCGGCGGCCGACACCTAGTCGCCACCGAACACGCCGGCTCGGTCGAGCAGGGCCACCGCGGCGCCTACCGCCGCCAGCCCGAGCAGCGTCCGTCCACGGTTGAGTCGCGCACCGGTGTAGGCACTCCTCGTCATGACCCGACCCGGGTAGCTCCCGTGCACCCGACTGTCTCCGGCTCGGGGACTGAACAGCGTGTCTTCGAACCGCGGCGGCCGGTTGCTGCGCTGCCCTTCGGCGGTCGCCTCCTTGAACCGGTCGCCGAGGCTCGGCGCGAATCGCTCGATCGTATTGAGGAATTTGGCTCCGCCGCCCACCAGCACATTGCGGGTGGGCCGCTCGGCGCAGCTCAGGATGGCGCGCGCCACTACCTCGGGCGCATAGACCGGAGGTGTGTGCTTCGGCTCGACGCCCAGGTAGCTCTTGGCGTGTTCGGGGTAGGGGGTATCGATGGCGGCCGGCTGCACCAGTGTGACGGACACCGGAGCCGCGGCGCTCTCGAGCTCCAGTCGGAGCGAGTCGGTGAAGCCCTTCACCGCGTGCTTGCTGGCCGAGTAGTGTCCCTGGAGCGGGTAACCGGTGTCGGAAAGGATGCTGCCGATGTTGATCAGCGCGCCGCCGTGCTCCTTCAGGTGAGGCAAGGCGGCAAGGGTGCCGTGCACCACGCCCCAATAGTTGGTCTCGAACAGCCGCCGGGCGTCCATGAGACCGACGTCCTGCAGCCGTCCATAGATCGACACGCCGGCGTTGTTGACCCAGGTGTCGAATCCGCCGTACTCGCGGATCGCCGCGGCTGCCACTCGCTTCAGGGCGTCGAAGTCGGCGACATCGGCCGTCACGTGTATCGCCTGGCCCCCTCCGGCGCGAATGCGCGCGACCGCCTGTTCCAGATCGACCGCATCTCGCGAGGTCAGGACCACCCGCGCGCCTCGCTGGGCCGCCATCTCGGCGGTCGCGAGCCCGATCCCGCTGGACGCGCCGGTAATCACGAGGACCTGTTCACCGACCGGCTTCAAACGGACCTTCATCAGGCCTCCTCGGAGGGTACGGGCCCCGAGCCCTCCCGCCTCCGCTGTGATGGCCATGGTACACTCGCGGCCGCCCAACGGGACGTGGTGTGGGTCACGGGCTGGCGGCGCGCCTGGCCAGGACGGCAGCGGCGCCGGCAAGCGCGGCCGGAAAGATCAGGGTGACCAACAGGAAGCCCCACCGGGGAAGGTGGAGTATCGCAGAGCAGACGGCCCCGAGCGCTGCCGCGGGCCCCTGAAGGGCCACGATGCCGAGGAGCAGCAACCACCCTGCGACGGCCCCGAGCATGGTGGTGCCCACCGCGCCTCGATCCGAAGGAAGTACTCGCACCCAGAGGCCCGCCAGGATGGGAACGATCCACCATCCCGTCACGACGGTGCCGCCGGCCGTCAGCGCGCCGAACAGCGCGACGCGTGCCGCGCGCCTCACTGCCGGCGCCTCACTTCCGGCGCCTCACTGCTCGCGCCTCACTGCCGGCGCCTCAGCACCAGCTCCGCCCGGATCGGGAGCTCCGCAGCGCTTCGAGGGAACCGGAGCGGCGCCAGCTCCCCGTGGGTCCACTGGCTCAGCCGGTCGTCATACCGCGCGCCCGCGGGATTGCCACTCTGGCCGCCCGGGTAGATGCCCCAGGCACGAACTTCGGGCCCCAGCTCGACGACCATCCGCCAGCTCGCACCATGGCTTCCGCCGGTGACGCTGGAGGGACTCAGCGTCGACGGTCCGCCGGACACGGCCACGCCATTTCGGGAGAGCGCCGGCAGGTGCAGCAGATGCCAGATATCGATGCGGTGGACCCGTGACCATTGCCAGGCCCCGGAAGCCGGTGGGCCATAGTCTCGCACGGTTGCGACGTAGCCCTCGGCCAACGCAGCGATCAGCACGTCGTCGCGCTGCTCGACCCGTCCCTTGGTGCTCCGGATGTCCCACCACGCGCTGTGCGGATCGTCCAGCAGCGCCAGCAGCGCAGGAGAGCCGGGGCTGAGATCCGACGGCAGCTCGTCCCACAGTCGCGCGCTCAGGGCCGTCACCACCGCCTCGAACAGCACAGCCGCTTCGTTGTCCAGCGTGTAGCGTCGGTCCCACGCGGCGAGCAGGGCCGCCGCGCGCTGAGCCAGAGTGTCGGCGGGATGGGCCGCAGCGGCGCGAAGCAGATACGGCATCAACGCGTCCGCCCGGGGGCTGGCGGGATCCGTCTGCCAGCGCCGCATGGTTTCGGGCGTCACAGCGCTGTCCGATCGGAGCAGGTGATTGATCCGTAGCGCGCGCCAGGGCGCGGGCCAATCGCTGCCGAGATAGTGCGGCTGGTCACGCGGGTCCTGCGGCTCCTGGTTGGCGGATGCCAGGTATCCCTGCGCGGGGGCCGTCGCCTGCGGATACTCGTCCACGCGCCAGTTCCCGGTCCAGTCGCTCGCTCGGGTCGAGCCGTCGAGCAGTCGGTCACCGTACCCGTCACCCGCGCGGAGGGGAAACCGGCCGGTGGAGCGGATCGCGATGGTGCCGGCGCGGTCGGCCACCAGCATGGTCTGGGGCGGCGAGTCGAACGCGCGCATCGTGTTCAGCCACTCCTGCGCGGTGCGGGCGTGCGCCGCCGCGCGAAACGCCTGCCACTGGCCGGCGGCTTCGAGAGCCGTCCACCGAAGCGAGACCCAACGACCACCTACGCGCTGCAGCGGCCCTCGATGGGTAAACCGCAACGTGTCGACGCCAATCGTGTCGCCCTTCGGCCCGAGGTAGACCTCCGGCCGCAGCTCCAGCGGCACCCACGTCCCGTCCAGGCGGTACCGCAGCGGCCGCACCGAATCATCCACCGTCTCGAGCCAGCGGTCCATCAGGTCCGCTTCGACGTTGGTGAAGCTCCATGCAACGTCACGGGTGAAGCCGAGCACGATCGCGGGGAGCCCCGGGATCGTCACGCCGTATTCGTCCAGGGCGTTGGGCACGACGAGGTGCGCCTCGTACCAGATGGACGGAAGGGTCAGGTCCAGGTGCGGATCGCCCGCCAGGAGCGCCGCGCCGCTTCGCGACCGGGCCGGCGCCACTGCCCAATTGTTGCTGCCCAGCTCTGGTTGGCTCGACGGCCTGGGCAACAGCGCCGCCATCGCCGCTGCGGAGGGATCGGGCGGGCCCGGCGGCGGGATCGTGACGGGCAGGCGGCGCGGCTCGCCGGCCGAGGGTTGAATCGGCTCCTGGAGCGTGGCGTGCCGGGGAAAGAGCGCGGCCGCGGCCGCGTCTCCCACCGCTGCGGCTGCCGCAAGGCGCTCGAGCTCGACCTGATTCTGCGTCAGGGTGTATCCCATTCGGAGCAGCACTTCGACGGTGCGGATGGGGCCCCAAGGGGCCGGCCGTTGGCCGAGCAGCCGATATTCGAGCGGGAGCTCGCGGTCCGCCATCCCGTCGATGTACGCGTTGATGCCCGCGCTGTAGGCCTCGAGAGCAGCGCGCTCCGCGCCCGTGTCGGGCAGGGCGCGCGCCAGCCGCTCCGCCGCCCGCGCCATGCCCAGCCGCCGGACCTCGCGATCGGATTCGAGAGCCGCCGGTCCCAGCAGCTCCGTCAGGGTGCCGCCCCCGGCCCGCGCCTGGAGGTCGAGCTGGAACAGCCGGTCGCGCGCGGTCACGTAGCCCAGGGCCCGTATCGCGTCCAGCTCGGTGGATGCAAAGATGTGAGGCACGGCGCGGTCGTCGTACTGCACACGGACCTCGCCATCGAGCCCGCGCACCGAGTCCTGCGCATGCTTCGGCAGGTTGGCGGTGGCGGCCAGTCCCCAGGCCCCGCGCCATGGATCGAGCAGCGGTCCCAGCGGCGGGAGCGGACCGCCACCTCGAGCCCCCAGCCACAGAAGGCCGGCCAGCGCGAGCCCCCCTGCCAGGCGGGGAGCAAGCGGTGCGCGTTTCCTGGACGTGGGCACGATCAGCATGGAGTCCAATCTGGGTACCGCCCCGCGTGGCCGCGAGTCGCGGCAGGTGAGACGCTGGCGGGACGGCCAAGTCGCCGGCACCTTCCTGGGATGACCACCCCTGTTCCGGCTGATCCCCGGCTCGCCTCCCTGCGGGTGGCAGGCGCCGTCATCACCTATCGTCTCTACGATGTCGGGTACGCCCTGGACCTGGAGCGCGCCGCCCGCCTGCTCGAAGGTCAGGCCACCGGACGGCCACGGCCGATGCGCGGCGAGGCCAAGGCCCTGGTCATCGCGCAGCCGCCGCTCACCCTCGCACTCGGTCCGGTGACGCTCCCCGGCGGACATGCGTGGCCTGCCGCTCAGATGAGCGCCTGCTGCTATGACTTTGGGGTGATCTCGCTGAGGTTGCGCGTGGGCCTTCCCGACGAGTCCTCGTGGCCGGACCTCGTGGCCCTGACTCGTGCGCTCGAGCGGGCGGACCTCGCGAGCGTGTTCGGGCCGGCGCTTTCCCAGCTAACGTCGCAGCTGGCTCCGGCCGTCACACGTCCCGCCGTCGCACCCGTGGCCGAGGACTACACCATCTGTCGCCTGACCGCACTGCGCGATGCAACCGGCGCCGGGACCACGCCCGGTGCCTTGGACGATGTACCGCTGGTCGAGCTGCTCCTCGGTGAGCCGCGCGCGCTCACCGAGGACGCTCGGCGGCACCTGCTGTCGCGCCGGTTCAGCTACACCGATCACGACCTTGCGGTGCTGAGCTGGGACGCCGCGCTGGTCATCGAGCCCGCGGCGGGCGATCAGGACGTGGAGTTCGTGCTCGAGTTTGCGAACGCCCAGCTCCTGGAGCTTCGCGTGTACGATGCCTACCTGGACGCCGAGCTTCCCCAGCTCTACGACCGAGCCTCGCTGGCGCGGCGTGGGCCCGCGGCACTGCTGGTCCGCCGATTCGAGCACGTGCTGGCCGGCCTCCACACGCTGGTTGCCGACACCACCGAGGTGGTGGAGCGGGTGGAGAACGGCCTCAAAGTGACCAACGACGTCTATCTCGCCCGCATCTATCAGGCGGCGTTAGCGATGTTCCGGGAGGACGCATGGCGCCTCGGCGTGGCCCGGAAGCTGGGGATCTTCCGCGATACCTACGCCATGCTCAATGACGAGGCCCAGACGGCGCGCGGCAACGTGCTCGAGGTCATCATCATTCTCCTCATCGTGATCGAAGTGGTGATGGGCCTCATTCGGCAGTGAGCGGCTATTCCGCGTCAACTACCGGCACATCCACCAGGTGCTCAGACAGGAACCAGACCTGGAGCTCGTTGGTCCGAATGACGTCGCTCACGAGCAGATCGTTGGTTCCGTCGTCGCCAGCTTCATCCGCCTCACCGGCGGCATCCCGCGCATAGGTCAGTATCAGCTCGTGGGCCTCGAGCAGCCGCGAGATCTGGACCGGTACTTCCTCACGACCCCGGGGCGGTCGCGGTATCCGGGTCTCTTCGCCTACATCCGCGCCCATGGCGAGACTGATGCCTCCCAGCAGCTGAATTCGCTCGGCGATGAGGTCCACCAGCTTGTTCTGTTCCTCGTAGTGCTTGTCGAACAGCAGATGCAGCTGATAGAAAGTGTGCCCCGCTACTTGCCAGTGCGCCTTTTTGTAGAGATCGCGGAGCGCGATGGTATCGGCCAGGACCTGATTGAGATCCTCCACGCTCTGCAGGCACACCGAGTCCTCGAGCCCGATCGGGAGCCGGGCGATGGTGCCGTACTGCTGCAGCTCCGGGGCGCGCTGCCCGGTGCGCGGCTTGGGGCTGGGTCGCTCCGTGTCCTGTTGACGCGGGCGCGACGACACCGCCGATCGTCCCCCGCCGTTCCCTCGCTGAACCACGCTAGCCTCCCGATTGGGTGAGCGAGCAAGGGTAGCAGCGCAGGCGAAGTCATCCCGTGAGCGGGGTCACGGGCCTGGTTGGGATAAGGGAGAGACTGGCGCAAGAGGAACCGGCTGAGCGACGTCGCTCAGCCGGCACGAGTGATGGCGGGTTACTGGCTGTCCTTCTTGATGTGCTCCGTGTGCTTCGTCGTATCCACGTCGATGTTCGTGTCGGCCTTCACGACGGTGGTGTCCTTGACGGTCCCGGACCTAACCATCGTGTCCACACCCGAACGGTCGTTGTTCACCGCGCCCGTGTCGTGGTCGGCCTTCTTGCACCCACCCAGCAGGGCCACGATCGCCAAGCCTGCTGCGAGCTGCTTACGCATATCGCCTCCTCCGTCGCGTTAGTTGTCCTCCAAGACGCTGCGAAGTTGCTATCGGCGGGCAGGATACGCGGTGATCTCCTCACGGAGGGCGGACGTGATCCCGGTCACGTAGGGACCGGGCAAGCAAGCGGGGCCCGGCCATTTGGCCGGGCCCGGTGACGGGGAGCCTTCGGAATCAACGCTGAGGACGCACTCTGGACGTCGGTGTCACGGTGAGCGGACGCACGTCCCCCGTGCGCGACACGCCGCTCCAGATCTCGGGATGCTGGTCGAACCACTCGCGCTCCTCTTCGGGCGCGTCGTTCCAGCCATTATAGTCGCACGTCATGTCGGTTACGCCTGCCTTCCTTTGCCCTGGCAACTGCGGGCAAAGCCGCTGGAGCATGCCCCGTGCCACACAGGAATAACGCCACCGCCTCGGGCTCGGTTCCGGGGCCGCTATTGTTCCGCCTATGCCGAGCTTGGTGGAACCTCTCCCGATCGACGCGACGCTCCAACCGCTCCGCGAGGCGCTCCGGACGGCCGGCGTGGCCGTGCTGCAGGCCCCGCCCGGCGCGGGCAAGACCACCAGGGTCCCGCTCGCCCTGGTGGAGGAGCCGTGGCTCGAGGAGCGCCGCATCGTAATGCTGGAGCCGCGCCGATTGGCCACCCGAGCGGCAGCGACCCGCATGGCCGAGACCCTCGGCGAGCGAGTGGGCTCCACCGTGGGGTACCGTATCCGCCACGACACTCGGGTCGGCGCGGGTACCCGTGTCGAGGTGGTCACCGAAGGGGTGCTGACACGCATGCTCCGAGGCGATCCGGGGCTGGACGGCATCGGGCTAGTCGTTTTCGACGAGTTCCACGAGCGGAGCATCCACGCAGACCTGGGCCTCGCGCTCACGCTCCAGTCCCGCGCGATTCTGCGGCCCGATCTGCGCCTGCTGGTGATGTCCGCCACGCTCGAAGGCGAGCCGATAGCCCGGCTGCTCGGCGGTGCGCCGATCATCACTTCGGCCGGCCGGACCTTTCCCGTCGAGACCCGCCACATTCGGTTTCGCGAGGATGTGCGGGTCGAGACCCGAGTGGCTGCCACCGTGCGCCGGGCCCTCCAGGACGACCGAGGGGACATCCTCGCCTTTCTCCCTGGAGCGGCGGAGATTCGCCGAGCCGAGCGGTTGCTGCAGGGGGTCGGGGCAGAGGTGATAGCGCTGCACGGGAGCCTTTCCCACGAACAGCAGGACCGCGCCCTCCGGCCCAGCGGTCGGGGGGAAAGAAAGGTCGTGCTCGCAACCTCGATCGCCGAAACCAGCCTGACCGTGGCCGGTGTGCGCGTCGTGGTGGACGGCGGCCTCGCGCGGGTGCCGCGCTACTCACCGCGCACAGGCATGACGCGCCTTGCCACCATCCGAGTCTCGCGCGCCTCGGCCGATCAGCGCCGCGGTCGGGCCGGCAGGCAGGGCCCGGGTGTCTGCTATCGGCTGTGGTCCCAGGCGGAGGAGGCCACGCTGCTCCCGCAGGCCGCTCCCGAGATTCTGGAAGCGGACCTGGCGCCGCTCGCGCTCGACCTCGCCGACGCCGGCGTCACCCAGCCTGGCGATCTCGCCTGGTTGGACCCGCCGCCCACTGCCGCCTTCGAGGAAGCGAGCCACCTGCTTCGGGACCTTGGTGCGCTCGACGAGGGCGGCCGGATCACTGCTCACGGGCGGCACCTCGCTCGGTACGCCCTACATCCACGGTTGGCCCACATGGTGGTGTATGGCAGAGAACTGGGGGCTGCAGAGCTCGCCTGCGAGCTGGCGGCGCTCCTCTCGGAGCGTGATCTGCTGGGGCGAGGCGACATTGCGCCGGATCCCGACCTCAACGCTCGGTTGGAGCTGCTGCGCAGCTCCGGGGTTCGGCCCGGAGTGGATCAGCAAGCGCTCAAGCGGGCCCGAGCTGAGGTTCGCCTGTGCCGGCAATCAGATGCTCGCGAGGCGTCGGTCACCGGTGCCGGGCTCTCGCCTTCGCCGGGCCTGGTGCTGGCGCTGGCCTATCCGGATCGAGTGGCCCAGCGGCGTCGTGGGGGAGACGGACGGTTCCTGCTTCGAAACGGGACGGGTGCGCGGATCGAGTCCGGTGCGCTGGCCCGGCAGGACTTTCTGGTTGCGGCCGAACTGGACGGGCGTCCCACGGATGGTCGGATCCTCCTGGCGCTACCGGTATCGCGGGGAGAGCTGGAGATCCACTTTGCCAGCGCCATCGTTCGTGAGGATGCGCTCACATGGGACTCCAGCGCGCTGGCGGTGATCGCGCGTCGGCGCCGACGCCTGGGTGCCCTCAT
>DASSMN010000194.1:0-2187 GCA_035688885.1 Gemmatimonadales bacterium | reverse complement strand
ACGCTGTCGCGGTCGTAGGGCAGCGCCACGAGTCCCACCCCGGTGACCGGCGTCTCCAGCGAATCGGGGCCTGGAATCGAGACCCGCACGGCCAGTGGTCGCGGCTTCTCGCAGGCTCCGAGCCCGACGAGCAGCAGCACCGCCTGCGTGAGACCGCGGATCGACCGAAGGAGTGCGGGTGAGCGCAACACGTCGCAAAGCTACCGCCGCCGTGGCGGTGCTACAACTGATGGTGGCGGCGCAGGGCCTGGCGCAGGCGAGCGATATCACCAGCCTCTTTCCGGCCCGGCCGACCGGCTACGTCACCGACGCTGCGTCACTGCTCGCCCCGGCGACGCGGGACTCGCTCGACGACCTGCTCACCCGGCTCCGTAGCGCCTCGGGGGCGGAGGTGGCGGTCGTCACGCTGCCGACCATCGACGACCGCGACGAGGCGGAGGTCGCGCTCGCCATCGGCCGGGCCTGGGGCGTGGGCGCCCGCGCCGAGGTCGGCGATCGGCGCCGCAATGCCGGCCTGGTGCTGCTCCTGGTCCCGCGCCAGAATCACCAGCCCGGCACCGGTCACGTCCGGATCGAAGTCGGGCAGGGTCTCGAGGGGATCGTCACCGACGCGGCGGCCGGCACGATTCGGCGCGAGGTCATGGGTCCGCTGCTGGCCCAGGAGCAGTACGACTCCGCCACCAAGAGCGGCGTGCGCGCGCTTACCGGCGTGATCGCACGGGGGTTCGGGATCACCGATTCGTCGCTCGCCAGCACGCCGCTCCCGGCCACCGGCACCACGCAGCCCGGTTCCCAGCTGATATCGCTGCTTCCGCTGCTGATCTTCATCCTGTTCTTCATTCTGGCCAATCGGGGCCGCCGGGGGCGGCGGATATATTGGGGTGGCGGGCCCTGGATCGGTGGCGGTGGCTGGGGCGGCGGTGGATTCGGCGGCGGTGGCGGAGGCTTTGGCGGATTCGGTGGCGGCGGCGGGTTCAGCGGCGGCGGCTCGGGAGGACGGTTCTGATGCATGACTCGGTGGAGCGTGTGGTGACGCCGTTCCTGGCAGCCGCGGACGCCGCGCTCGGCGCCGGGTACAGCGCCTTGCTGTACGGCTCCTCGGCGCGGGGCGACTACCTCCCGGGCCGCTCCAACATCAATCTCATGCTGGTGCTCGACGATGCCTCGCCCGACCGCCTGCGCGCGCTGGCGCCCGCCTTCGCCGCGTGGCGGAAGACCGCGGCCGAGCCGCCGCTGCTCATCAGCCGGGCCGAGTGGACTCGGGCGAGCGATGTGTTTCCCATCGAGATCACCGACATGCGGGCCGGCTACCGGGTACTGCGCGGCGCGGACCCGCTGGGCAACACCGAGGTCGATCGGCGCGACCTTCGCCAGGCGCTCGAGCGCGAGCTCCGAGGGAAGCTCCTGCGCCTGCGCCAAGGGTATGCGGCCGCCGCGGGCGACACCAAGCGTCTCGGCGAGCTCGCCTCGACGAGCGTGACGACCATTCTCGTGCTGCTGCGCTCCCTCCTGACCCTGGCGGGCCGCCCAGTACCGCCGACGGCGGCATCGCTCGCCGCGGAGGCGGCCTCGCTGCTTGGCGTGCCGACCGGCGCGCTCACGACCCCGGTCGAGCGTCGCAGCCAGCGAGGCTGGCAGTGCACCCCGATGGAGTTCGAGGAGTATCTCCAGGCCGTCTCACGGGCGGCGGAGTACGTGGACCACTTTCAGCTCGGAGATCAGTGATGACGCGCTCGTCGAGGATCGCTGTCATGCTCGCCCTGCTCGCGACGCTCACCGCGGGCTGCGGATACAACACCATTCAGACGCTGGACGAGAAGGTCAATCAGTCGCAGGGGCAGATCCAGGCCCAGCTCCAGCGGCGCGCGGACCTGATTCCGAACCTGGTGAACACGGTCAAGGGCGTCACCAAGCAGGAAGACACGGTATTCATCTCCATCGCGAACGCCCGATCCCGCCTGGGCGGAGCGATTCAGAGCGGCAACGTGCCCGAGATGGCGGCCGCGAATGCCCAGCTCACGGCCGGTCTGGGCCGCCTGATCGCCATCTCCGAGAATTATCCGCAGCTCCGCTCGAGCGAAAACTTCAAGCAGCTTCAGGACCAGCTGGAAGGCACGGAGAATCGCATCTCGGTGGCCCGCCAGGACTACAACGGCGCCGTCGGGCAGTACAACGCCTACATTCGCC
>DASSMN010000410.1:0-5769 GCA_035688885.1 Gemmatimonadales bacterium | reverse complement strand
GGCCACATTGAAGAGCGTGAAGCGCGCGTACGGCATCCGGGTAACGCCGGCCAGCAGCGCGGCCAGGATGCGGAGCAGCGAGACGAACCGGCCGAAGAAGACGGTCTTGCCGCCGTGGCGCTGGTAGAAGCGCCGCGCCCGCTCCAGCTTGGCGTCATCGATGCGAAGCAGGCGGCCATAGCGCCGCACCAGCGCGATCCCGCCCGTGCGGCCGATCCAGTAGGCGCCGGCGTCGCCCAGCACGGCGCCGGCCACGGCGGCCGCCACGACGCCGACGATCGAGAGATGGCCCGCGGCGGCATACGCGCTGGCCGTGAGCAGCGCGGTCTCGCCGGGCAGCGGAAGACCGAGGCTCTCGAGCCCCACCAGGAGCATGACCGCGAAGTAGCCGTAGGTGTCCAGCAGATGGGCGATCATGCGCGCCTCGGACGCTCCGGTGACAGGACGGCACTCCTCCCGTGGCGGGAGCGAACGAGCGCACCCGCCGAAGCTTACAGCCGATTGATGTCGGAGGTCTCCAGGATCGGTTGGGGGTAGCCTTCGCGGGCTACCCGGAGCATCGCTCGGCCGACCTGCTCGCTGGTGGTGATGGTGGCGGGAGACAGGGCTCGCCAGAGCGGGACGATCGGTGCGGCCGCCAGGTAGATCAGCCGGACCCACGAGGTCTTGGAGCGGACGCCGTGCAGCGGCACGATGGCGCCGGGGCGAAACATGTAGGCGGCCTTGAAAGGCAGGCGGAGCAGCTCGTTCTCGGTTCGGCCTTTCACCCGGGCCCACATCGAGCGGCCGTGCTCGGTGGTGTCGGTGCCGGCGCCCGAAACGTAGACGAACGTCGCGCCCGGACTGTGCCGCACCACCGTGCGCGCCACGGCCAGGGTGAGATCGTGGGTGAGCCGCACGTACTCCGGCTCCGCCATGCCGATGGATGACACGCCGAGACAGAAGAAGCAGGCGTCGAATCCGGCGAGCTCGGCCTCGACGCCGGCGAGGTTGGCCACGTCCGGCACGATCAGCTCGCGGAGCTTCGCAACCGGGCGACCGGTCGCGGCCGCGGCGCCTGCCATCCGGCCGAGGAAAACCGCATCGACGGCCGAGCGGCCGACGGCCAGCACGCGCTCCACGCCGGTATCGAGCAGGCATTCCCGCAGCACGCCCTGTCCGACCATGCCGGTGGCGCCGAAGAGCAGCACGTTCACGAAGAGTCTCCGCGCGGAACAGCCTTGGGCCCAAAATACGGCGGGGGCACGCACCCGGCATGCCCCCGCCATGTTGGTCTCGCCCTGCCGGCCGACGCGCCGGCGGGCGTGCGTCGGCGAGCTACTCGCTCGTTTCCCCGCCTTCTGTCTCGGCCGCAGCGCCGTAGGACTTCGACCAGCTCAGGGTCACGCCGCCCCAGACCTTCACGTCGTGGGTCTTGGTCGGAGAGGTGATCTTGACGAACTCGTCCCCGTTGATCAGGAAGTGAACCGCCGGCGTGATCGAGACCGAGCCTGCGGTGAGCGGCACGCCCGCCGACAGGTCCAGGTGCGTGAAGCCGTTGTCGGAGAAGTTGAAGAACTCGGACTGCGGGTTGCCGTTGGAGTCGAAGTTCGCGTCCTGCCCCGCATTGAACCCCGCCAGCGCGCCGAGGCTGAGCGAGTTCTTCTCGCCGAGCGGCACCGAATGCGAGATGCTGCCTTCGACGTACAATCCCTTCACTTTGTCGATGTCATACCAGGCGGCGATCTTGGGGGCCAGCGGCACGTCAAAGGCCACCTTGCCGTACACCTCCCAGGTGTTGAAGTCGGAGGTGAGGCCGCTGTTGTTGGGGTAGAAGTATCCGGTGATGCCGCCGGTCAGGGTCGCCTTGCCGGCCGGAACACTGATCTCCGCCCACGGGTCGAACTCGGCGAAGTTGAATGCCGACGTGCCGCCGCTCTCGCTGATGTCGTTGGTCGCGTTGTCGTACTTGCCCAGATCGACGTTCGCCCACCCACCCAGCGTCACCGAGGCCTTGCCCGCCGGGAAGGTGACGTAGAGATCCGGCTGCGCCACGGGCTTGTTGGTGAGGCTGAGGCCGCGCCACACGTAGGAACTGAACAGCCCGAGGTCGGCGCCGACCGTCTGCGCGGTGGCGGGGGTGGTGGTCGCGACGGCGCTCGCGACGACGAGGGCAGCTCCCAGAACGTTCGCTCGCTTCATTGTCTCTCCCGACGAAGAAGTGGTGACGCGTGGAAACAAAAAAGCCCCTCGAATTACCTCGAGCGGCCGGGAGCTCCCACACCAGTCCTGCACCCGAAACAGCTCGATTTCCTACGTGAACGCGTAGTAATCCGCGGCGCGGTGACGATTCGAGTTGGCTTGGGGAAGCATGAAACCAATGTACCTGCCGCGCTCGGACCGTCAAGGCGTCGCGAGCAGTGACGGGAACGCGGGGTGTGACCTTCGTGGCGTCCACTGCGGGTTGTTCGACAGCTCGGCCGGCGTGATCCTGGGAAACGTGAGCAGCGCCCGCAGGGTGGCGACAGAATTGTCGAGATCGCCGTGCAACAGATAGATCTGCGCCAAATATGTCTGATTGAACGGACCCGACGCGTGGCAAGCGGCAATGGCGCTCGAGCCGCGTCCCGCGCCTCGTCCCGCAGACAGCGATCGGCGAGCGCGGCGGCGCGCGTGGGTCATGGCCACTGCAAGAATTGGAAATGAATGATGCGAACTTAGGCAGCGGCGCGATGGCCGCCGCTGGGCCGCTTGCGGCGTCGAGGCTGATCATGCAGCTTGCACTCTACGCCCCGCGAAAGGCTTCCATGGAAGCCGCATCCACCTTCGTCAAGCGTTTCGGTGACCTGGTCGCCCTGCTGCGCGTCGAGCCCGGCAACGACGCGGCGCAGGACCTGGCGCTGGACACGTGCGCCGCGGCGATCGAGACGGAGCCGGTCGTCCTCGAGGCCGGCATCGAGTGGACCGTCATTCCCGACGACCTCACCCTCAAAGGGCGAATGCTCGCCCGGCAGGTCGACACCATCCGCATCGCGGCCGGGACCGGACCTGACGAGCTGCTGACGCTCGCGCGGGCGCTGAGCCACGACGCGGTGCCGGTGCAGAGCTCCCCAAACATACAGGTGGTGATGGTGCAGGTTCTTGCACCACCACCGGGCACTGCCAGACCATCAGCCGCGACTGACCCCGTGCCCTCCCGGGTGCAGCTCGACCGCGGGACCGACCGCCGTGTGGGGACGGACCGGCGCCGGCCAGCCCGGGGGCAGCACTATGGCATCGAACGGCGGCAGATGCCCGATCGCCGAATCCACGGCGAGCGCCGGATCGAGATCATCCGCGACCAGAAGGTCGAGTCGGCCCGGCTCCATGAGATGCTCCTCCGTGCGGTGCGGAGCCTCACGTGGGACGCGGCGCTCACCGCGGCGCTGGCGCTGGTGCGGCTGGTCCCCAGGATCCCCATGGCAGAGCGGCGCACCTTCGGAATCCAGCTGCGCCGCGCCGTTCCCCGGCGCGCCATCGAGGCGCTGGTGGATATGGCCGAGCGGGAAGCCGAGCAGCGGGCGCGCGCCGCTGAGGTGCTCCGGTGGATCGGCCTGGATGCCGCCGAAGTCGTGCTCGACCGCCTGCTCGAAGGCGAGGCGCTGGGCGTCCGGAGCTTCTACTACGACGTGCTCGGCGGGATGCCGGGCGTCTATCCCCTGGTGACCCCGCTGCTCGCAAGCCGCCGCCCGCTGTCGGTTCGGCACGGCGCGGCCCTGCTGGGGCGGTTGGGCCTGCCGGCGGGCATCGACGAGCTGCTGCCGCTGTTCACCCACCGCGACGAGGGTGTGCGCGTCGCCGCGGTGCGGGCGATCGGCGAGATCCACGAGGGGCCCGCCGCGGATGCGCTCAGACAGGCGCTCCACCACCCCGACGCGCGGACCCGGGCCGCCGCCGCGGATGCGATCGGCGTGTGGCGGGGGGGCGTGCTTGCCATCCTTCTCGTCGCGTCGCTCGAGACCGAGCGCGACCGAAACGCGTGGCTGTCCATGGTGAGCGTGCTGGGTCGCCTCGCGACGATGGAGGCCTGCTCCGCGCTGGCGCACGTGGCGCTGAGCCGCCGCAGCGTGGTCCGGCGCACCGGATATTCCACCACGCAGCGCCTGGCCGCGGTCGAGGCTCTGGCCATGACCACCGCGGCGACCGCCCGGGGCACGCTCGAGCGGCTGGCCCGCGACGCGGAAGGCGTGGTGCGCTACGCCGCAGACCGGATCTTGGAGGCGGAGCGGCAGCGGGCAGGCTGAGCGATAGCCGGTAAGCGGTGAGCGGGACCAGCACACCGGAGGAGGCAGGTGTGCTGGTCCCGCTCACGCTTACCGCTGACGGCCGGCCGGCTACCGGTGCACGTCGAATCCAGCGATGTGCAGGTCCAAGTTGTGATTCACCCGCAGGCCGACCGTGCCGTCGGTGGTGGTCGCCTTGGCGTCGAGGCTGTAGACCGGCTGGCCGTTCACCACGAACACCACCTTGCTCGGGTCGCTCTTGTTGTCGATCTCGAGCTTGTTGGTGGAGCTGCCCTTGGCGTCCGGCTTGTGCACCGCGCTCGACTCCACCCAGCCCTTGGTCACATCGGTAGTCTTCTCGCCTTCCCGCCGCTTCACGAGGTACCGGCCGTCCTGACGGATCAGGAAGTAGGTGTACTGCTGTCCCGCGCCCGCCAGGTCCTTCCCACCATAGAACAGGCCGTAGGCCTCCGGGTGGGCGGCCGGCTTGGCTTGGGTGAAGGTGGCGAGCGTGTGGAACGGCCCCGAGCCGGTGTGCTGCGACCGGTAGAGGATGATTGCCGGTCCCAGCGTCACGTGGATCCCACCAGCCATGGGCACCACCTTCACGCTGGTGGTCGGCGCCGACTCGTCGGTGCGGACGGTCCAGCCCGCCGGCACGGATCCGCCGCCTTGGACGGCATGGTCGTGATCCTCCTGGTCATGGTGGGCCGCATCCTGCGCGGCCACCCGGCCGACGCCGGCGGCGAACAGGAGGGCGGGGAAGAGGAGCAGCCTGGAGGCCGCCGTTGCGCGCAAGTGCCGTCCCTGCATGAGGTGTCCCCTTGGGGTTGAAGTGAAACGGGTTGCGGACTCCGGCCGGGCTGGATAACCTACGGCCTGCCGAACCTCAGCTTGGAGATTGCCAGTGGGCTACTGGATCGGAGTTCTGCTCGCCACCATCGGTGCGACGCTCATTCTGAGCGCCCTCACGTTCGTGTCCACCCTGGTCGGCGTGCTGATCAACGCCATGATCGTGCTCGTGAGCGGCCCGCTGATCGATCGCATGATGGCCCGCCGCGGCCGGGCGGCCGGAACGCGTTAGCCCGCTGCTGTTCACGACGCTTCCAACCGCCTCGTGCCCACAGCCCGCTCGATCGCCGGCCGTCGCCACAGCGGTGCTCCCGTCCGCCGGCTCCGATCCTGACCGGATTCGGACCCGCCCGCCCTTTTGACTCTACGTACTGACATCCAGGATTGGTTTTGGGCCGCTGCGCTGGCGATCGTGGCTGCCGGCCTGGCGCGGGCGGAGGGGTTGGGCAGTAGGTCGTGGGTCAGTTCGGGTCGGCCGCCGATTCGGACTCGGGCGTCGAAGCTTTCCGCATCGCTGCCTCGTAGTTGATCTTGAGGCTGCCGAGCAACTCACGCAGCCCGCGCACCTTCATCTGGAGCCCTCCCCCTCGCCGCGTCATGGTGCTCATGAGCCCCGCGGTATCCGCCATGCCGGTGAGACTCAGCGCACCCGCCTCGGCCTTGATCTGATCGAGCA
>DASSMN010000327.1:0-11147 GCA_035688885.1 Gemmatimonadales bacterium | reverse complement strand
CTTGGCCAGCTTGCCGATCACCTCGATCGGCGTCATGACTGCCAGCAGCACCACCTTGAGGATGCTGCCGCCGATACCGCCCGGCAGCCCGTGCGGCAGGTAAAAGATGGTCTTGAGATAACCCGTGGTGCCGAGGGCCCGCATGCCGGTGATCTCGATGACGAGAAACGCCACGATGGCCAGCGCGGCGGTCACCGAGATGTTGCCGGTGGCGGTGGCGCCGCCCGGGAGCAGCCCGAGCAGGTTCATCGCCAGGATGAAGAAGAACAGCGTCAGCAGGTAGGGGACGAACCCTTCGCCGTGGTGGCCGACATTGGGCAGGATAACCTCCTGCCGGATGTAGAGCGCGGTGGCCTCCATGGCCCCCGCGAAGCCCTTGGCGGGCCGACCCGCGGCCTGCGCCCGGGCGATGGCGCCGGCGCTGCCCACGAAGACCAGCGTCACCAGGAGCGCCGCCACCAGCATGAACATGAGGTGCTTGGTGGGCGAGAGGTCGACGGTGAGGCCGCCGATGTGGATCGGCGCAAAGCGGGGCAGCTCGCGACCCAGGAACTCGTGCGAGTTGCCCAGGTGATGCGAGATGTCGATCTGGCTGGAGCTCTCGCCCGGCGCGGGCGCCTGGCCATGCTCCTGCGCCATGGCGCGGACCGGCCAGGCCGCGAGGCCGAGCAGCAGTGCCAGATTCACGATCCTACGGCCGAGTCGCGTCATCGCCGATCTTCCCGCGAGTGTTCCCGAAACGCCGTGGCTCCCTCGACCGCGAGGAGCGCCACGAGGACTCCCACCATCGCCCCGAGCATGGCTTGGGCCCGAGGACCGAGGACCGGCAGCACTACCAGTCCCGCAATGAACACGACCGTCAGCCGCACCAGCATGCCCAGCACCCAGACGGCCAGAAAGCGTTCGGTCCCGATGCTCTGGACGGCCCACCAGCCCAGCGGCGTCTGCAACACCAGGCCGACGCCCACACCCCACCAGGCGGCCACACGATCGGCTGCCGGGACCAACCCCGCCAGCACCACCGCACCCGCCGCTACTCCGCCAACGGCCGCCAGGTAGCGGCCGCCGCGTGTCATTTGTCGCCGCCGTTCTTCTGATTGAGCTGGCGGATCAGTGAGTACAGCGTGCCCGCAAACCCCAGCAGGACCAGCACGATGGTGGCAATCCCGGTGTTGCCGAGCTTCTGGTCCAGCCAGCGACCGGCCAGCACGCAGACCAGGATGGTGGCGGCGAGCTGGACGCCCAGCCCGGCATAGCGCATCGGCCCAGGTTCCTTGCCGCCACCGGGATCCGCGGGTGTCACGGGCGCCAAAGCTACCTGCTTGTGAAATTTGTCGCAAGCTTGGAACGGAACCCTTTCCGCCCCGGAATCGTCCGGACAATATGGCACAACCGGTGAGGGACCGGAGCCTCCGGAGGCCTCATCGGCTTTCCGTCCTCCCGCGCTTCCACTAATCTCCACCAATCCCCTTACCACGGACCCCGATGGCCGCCCCTGCATCCGCCTCTGCCCCTCCACTCGACGATGTCCAGCAGCTCCAGCGCCTCTCCGAGGCGGTGGGCCGGCTACGCCGCCAGGTCGCCCAGCGGATCGTGGGGCAGGAGGACGTCGTCGAAGGTATCCTCACGGCGATCCTGAGCGGGGGGCATGCGCTGCTCATCGGGGTCCCGGGCCTCGCCAAGACGCTGATGGTCCAGACCGTGGCCGAGACGCTGCACCTTTCCTTTAATCGAGTGCAGTTCACGCCGGACCTCATGCCGAGCGACATCACGGGCACGGACATCATCGAAGAGGACCTGACCACCGGAAAGCGGGCCTTCCGGTTCGTGCAGGGCCCGCTGTTCGCCAACATCGTGCTGGCCGATGAGATCAACCGCACCCCGCCCAAGACCCAGGCGGCCCTGCTCCAGGCCATGCAGGAGCACCAAGTGACGGCGGGGGGGGCCACCTATCACCTGCCCGACCCGTTCTTCGTGTTGGCCACGCAGAACCCGATCGAGCAGGAGGGCACCTACCCCCTGCCCGAGGCGCAGCTCGACCGGTTCATGCTGGAGCTCCGAGTGGGGTATCCCAGTAGAACCGAGGAGGAGACCATCGTCGAGCAGACCACCGGTGCCGCCCGCGAGGCGCTCGAGCCGGTGCTCGACGCCGAAGCCGTGCTGGGGATGCAGGCGCTGGTGCGCCGGATCCCGGTCAGCCGCAGTCTCATCCGGGCGGCGGTGTCGCTGGCGCGGATGACCCGCCCGGCGGACCCCGACGCTCCGCCGTTCATCAGGGAATTCGTCGACTGGGGCGCCGGGCCCCGGGCCTCGCAGTACCTGGTGCTCGGCGCCAAGGCCCGGGCGGCGCTCGCGGGCCGGCCGATGGCCGACCTGGACGACGTCCGATCCGTCGCCCCCGCGGTGCTGCGCCATCGGGTGGTGACCAACTTTGCGGCGGAGGCCGCGGACCGCACCAGCGAGCATCTGGTGCGCGAGCTGATCGGTGGGAAGGGGTGGCTGGGCGGGTGAGGCGTTCCCGATCATCCGGGGCGACTCGAACGACGAAGGCCCGGCCAATGGCCGGGCCTTCGTGGTTCAAAGTTGGGCTCGGTCTACAGCGCCATCAGCCCGTTCAACATTCCGCCCGAGTTCCGGTAGAACTCGACGATGGCCTGCATCGAAGTCTCATCGTCCGACGAGAGCGGCTGCCCATCCGCACCGGTGATCACCGGCTCAGCCCCGCTCAGATCCACCGTCGCGAAGTCTGCCCCGTTGACCCGGATGGTGAGCGTCTGGAGCGTCACGCCGTAGCTGCCCGTGAGCTGCACGTTGCCGTTCGGGCCGTTGGCGGTGAACGCGAGCGTTGCCGTGAAGGCGCTCTGGTTCACGCTGGTCATGTTGAGCGCCCAGGTAAGCGTCAAGTGGCGTGACGGAACGTTCACCTGGTAGTTGTAGGCCAGGGTTTCGGAGGTGCTGGTCTGGGTGATGGTGATGGCCAGCGCGAAGTTGGCCAGCGTGGTACCGTCGGACACGTACCCGTCGAGATGCACCACCCCGCCGGTGGACGTGGGCTGCGCAGTGACGTCGTAGTTGAGGTACACGACGTTGCCCTCGACCACTTTCACGTTGACGTCCACCGTGGTCATGGTACCGTGGTCGGTGACGTCCACGTACCCGGTCTCGACCAGCGGGTCCACCGGCTGGAGCAACAGCGGATCTACCGCGTAGAGCAGGAACCGCACGCCATCGCTCGGTGCACCCGTCAGATTGGAAGCGACATACCCGCCGGTACCCGCGTCCCACACGAACGTGGTGCCCAGGTACTGCTGCGGGATGGCCATGACGGCGGCCTGAACCACGCCGCTCTTCGGCACGATGGCCGCCAGCTCGCGGGCGGCCTGCGCCGCGTTGGTGCCGCTGACGGCGAGCGCCGAGCTCTTCACCACCGCCGAGCCGCTGAGCACGGCCGAGATGCTCGAGCTGAGCACCGCGTAGCTCGACACCTGCTGGCCCTGAAACGCCGACTGGGCGGCCGCCATGTCGGCAGTGGTGCCCTGGGCGTTGAACTCGCTGGGCCCGCTGCTGTCGCCGCCGCTGCAGGCAGCGACCACCAGGGCGAGACCAGCCGCGACCAACCGCCTTGCGTAATGCGTGACCCGCATGACTCGGCCTCCGTGAGAAACTCGTTGATTCGCTTAGGATTGGCGTTCAATGCCACTTCATGCAGCCGCCGGCGAAGGCGTCTCGACCGGCCTGGCAGGCAACTTGGCAACCCCCATGCCCGGGACCCTGCACCGGAGAAACGCGCGCGGCATATTTCCAACGTCCCCTGAGGACGCTCTGCCAACCAAGGTGGAGGAATGATCGGGATCATCATGGAGGGTGCGCTGTTCGTCGCGCTGATCGCGACGGTGGCCGCCCTCCTTTTCTATGCCCTGCTCCGGTGGACGCCGCTGGGCCTGCGGCTCAGGCAGGACCGGAACCGAAGGCAGATCGAGCACACGCTCGAGCTCGAGTGTCCGATTCACGGGTTGCAGCGGGAGGAAGCGATGGTGCGCCTGCCGTCCGGCAGCCGCATCTGTCCGGCGTGCTACAAGGAGGCCGTAGCCATCCGCCAGGCCCTGCAGAAGTGGTCGGCAACGAGGAGATCGCGGCGATTATCGGCCCCAAGAAGGCGGAGGTGACCGGCCGCGTCACCAAACTGCTCGAGGAGCGGCTCTCGGCGTACGGCATCCTGGTGAAGCAGTTCACCATCAACGAGCCGGCGGGCGCCGCCCTCGGTGATCGAGGCCATCAACCAGAAGAACGTGATGCAGCAGCAGGCGCCGACGGCGCAGAACGAGCTGCAGAAGAACCAGTTTCAGGCCCAGGGCGATTCGATCAAGGCCGCCGGGCGGGCCAAGGCGATCCTGGCGGAGGCCGAGGCGCAGGCCAAGGCCAACCGGCTCCTGAGCGAGAGCATCACGCCGACGCTGGTGCAGTACGAGATGAGCAAGCGGTGGAACGGGCAGATGCCGCAGGTGAGCGGCAGCGCCATGCCGATGATTCAGCTGCCGGCGCAGGGCAAGTAGGGCGCGGCGTGCGCAGCCGGCAGGAGCGGCGAGACCCGGGGCCCGAACCGCCACAAAACAACGCAGTGTCGGTTCGGCCCCCGGGTCTCGCCGCTCCTACCGGCTGCTCAGAGCACGTCGATAGGCCTGCGCGGGCAGGCGGTGGTGGCGCTTGACAGTGATCGGGCTACCTCCGGCGTGTCGTTCCCGATCCTCGCTGACCACCCACGATCGGTCTACCAGGCCGGCGCCGGCTCGCCTTCGGCGCCCACCTCCGCCGGCAGCATTTCCTCCCGGAAAAACTCGTCCATCTCCGCTACGGTCTCCGCCGGCCGCTCCCAATGCAGCAGATCTTTGGCCGGTCCGATCCGGGCGGCCTGCCAGTTGTCGCTCGCGCGCAGGAGGCCGGGGAGCATCTCGTACGAGGTGTTGGCGGAGCGCGCGTAGAGCACCAGCACCGGCAGGCGGAGTCGCTCGTAGGCGAGCCACCGGATCTCGGGCGTGAAGAGCTCGCCGCTCAGGAAGGCGAGGGGCGCGTGGCGGGCGCCGGGCTGGTGGGCCGTCGCCCAGGCATAGCGCAGGAGGTCGGGGTCGGGGCTGCCTCGCTCGAACTGCTGGGCCAGGAAGTATCGAATGCTGGGTCGGCTCACCACCAGGTCGAACAGCGGCTGCGCCAGGCCGGGCAGGGTGAGCGCCCGCCGGATGCGGCCGCTCCGGCCCAGCTCGCGCGCACGGCGAATGCCGCGCGCGCTGGCCTCGAAGCCGGTGGGCGAGATCAGCACAAGCCGGCGCACCAGCTCGGGGCGGCGGAGCGCCACGAGCGCCGCGAACTCGGCCGACAGCGAGAGCGCCACCAGGTCGGCGCCCTGGGCCGGATTCACGACCCCCTCGAGGAACGCCACGATCGCGGCGACGTACAAGTCGGGCGTATACCGGCGGCGCGAGCGCTCGGAAAAACCGAAGCCCGGCAGGTCCAGCGCGTACACCGGGCGGCGCCCGCGGTAGCGCTCGAACAGCGGCCGCATCTCGTAGGACGAGGCGGCGGCGTTCACGCTGTGGAGCAGCACCAGCGGGGCTGCAGACGTGCCGGGCCCCGGTTCAGGATCTTCGTAGTAGGCCAGACGGCCGGCCGTGGGCGCATCGAACACGCGCCGCCGGCCCGGCAGTGCTTCCGGCAGCGGCGCATCGTGCTCGGCGGAGAAGGCGCTGTAGGTGCCCCAGGCGATCGGGGCCAGCGCCGCAAGGCCGGCAAGCCGGCCGGGTGAGCGGAGAGCCATTGCGCTTCCTTCCAGGTGACGAATCGCCGTGCGATCGGAGACCCGCCTGGAAGCTAGGGCGCGACGACGAGGGGCAATGCGGGCTGCGTCACACCAGCCCGGGCCCTGACCCGGTCAGCCCTGCTGCTTGGGTTCCACCGGCAGCCCCGCTCCCTTCCAGGCAACCCAGCCGCCGGTGAGGGCCCGGGCCTTCTTCCAACCCGCTCGACGAAGCTCTCGCGCCACCCGGGCGCTTGTGGCTTCGTCCTGTCAGGTGCAGTACAGGACGAGCGTCGCGTTGGGGTCGAGTCGTCGCTCGCGGGCCAGCCGCACCGCGTCATCGGGTGGGAAGCGGATGGCGCCCACGCCGATCTGGGGATCGTCGCGGTAGCTCCGCTCGGTGCGGACGTCGAGCACCACGATGGGCTCGCCGGAGCGGTGGAGATCGCGGAATTCCTGAATGGTGATCCGCTCGGGCACCGGCGCGTCGCTCACGGCCGGACGGACGGCGGCTGGAAACGGCTGGGGCGTGGGGTGGGCCAGCGTGTCGGCCAGCGACGGGCGTGAGGCCACGGTTGCCGGTGCTGGGGCCGCTCCAGCCGACGCTCTGGCCGGGGGCGGAGCGACAGCGCCGGGGGTGGCCACCGCCGAGGCGCCCGCAGCGCGATGCCGCTGGAGGTAGAGCGCGATCCCGCCGCCGTGAATGATGACGGAGAGCAGCACCACCAGGCAGGTGACGGTGAACAGCTGCTCCGACCCGGGCACCCTGGCGAACACCGGCAGGAGGACCAGCAGCAGCGAGCTCAGGCCGCGGGGACCGCACAGCGCGATGATCCGCCGGCTCAGGTCGTCCACCCCCGCGCCCTTGAGCACCGGGAGCAGGACCAGGGTGCGAACCGAGAGCGCCACGGCGGCGAACACCAGCATCCGCCAATCGGTCACCAGCGGGACCCCGGACCAGATGAGGCCCGCGCCGAACGCCACGAAGGTGAACAGCAGGAACATCTCCGCCGACGCCTCGCCGTAGTCGAGAAAGCAGTCGCACAGCTCGACGTCGAGCGCCGCGATCACGAGACCCGCCGCAAACGCCGCCAGGAACCCGCTCCCGCCCACCGCCTCCGCGGCCGCGTACGCCGTGAACGCCACGCCCAGCGCATACAGCGACTCGTAGTCCCGCCGAACGCCGACCTTCTTCCGCACGGTGTCGAGCAGGGTGATCGCCACCCAACCGGAGAACACGCCCAGCAGCGGCCCGAGCAGGAACAGGCCGACGGCACGGCTGCCGAGCTCCCAGGCCGGCGCCGCGGTCCCGTCCCGGAGCAGCAGCATGCACAGCACCACGATCGGGAGCAGGACCACATCGTTCATTCCGCTCTCGAGCCGGAGCGCGAGCTTGGCCGACGGCGGGAGCGCCGGATGGCGAAGCAGCGTGCGCAGCAGGACGGGGTCGGTCGAGCTCAGGGCGGCACCGAGTATGGCGGCGGCTGGAAGGCTGAGCCCGAGGACGGCCCAGGCGGCGAGGGTGATGAGCAGCGCAGGGACGATGGTCCCGGGACCCAGGATGAACGCGGCGAGGCGGCGGCGCTGGCGGATCTCGCCGATGTCCACCCCGATCGCGTCGCTGAACAGCACCAGCACCAGCCCCAGCGTCGCGATCACCTGCAGCGCCGGCGATTGGAGCGTCAGCTCGACCAGGCCCAGACCCGAGGGGCCGAGGGCGGCGCCCACCAGCAGGAAGATGACGACCAGGGGCAGGCCGGTCCGCTCGACCGCGCCGGACAGGAGCGAGGAGACGATGATGACGATTCCCACCATCGCCAGCAGGGCCGCGAAGCTCTCATGAGTCATGGGGACAAGTATACTAGTGCCATGCCAACCAGCGAGCCGTTCGGCACCGCCCTGCTGCTGACCACGGCCGGCGTCCTGATGACCGCGAGCGTCCTGTTCAGCCGGGCCTCGCAGCGGATCGGGGTGCCGATCGCGCTCCTGTTCCTGCTCATCGGCATGCTGGCCGGCTCCGAGGGCATCGGCGGCATCGCGTTCAACGACTACGGCTTCGCCTTCCGGATCGGCTCCCTGGCACTGGCGCTCATCCTGTTCGACGGCGGGCTCAACACGCCGCTCGCGGCGTTGCGCCGCACCTGGGCGCCGGCCACGGTACTGGCGACGATCGGGGTGGTGCTGACGGCGCTCGCCATCGCGGTGCCGGCCCACTGGTGGGGCCTCGCGTGGCCCCAGGCGCTGGTGCTCGGCGGAGTGGTGTCGTCCACCGACGCGGCGTCGGTGTTCGCGGTGCTCCGCGGCAGCGGGCTCCAGCTCAAGCGGCGGGTGGGAACCACGCTGGAGCTCGAGTCCGGCCTCAACGACCCAGTGGCCGTCATTCTCACAGTGACGCTGACCACCGCCCTCGCCGCCGGCCGAGGGTCAAGCGACGCCGTGGAGTGGGGGCGGATCGCGCTCGAGATCGGGGTCCAGCTCGCAGTCGGCACGGCACTGGGCGTGGGCGTTGGGCTGGGCGGTCGGGAGCTGCTCCGCCGGAATCCGCTGCCGAGCGGCGGGCTCTATCCGGCGTTGTCGCTGGCGCTCGCGCTCCTGGCGTATGGCGTGACGACGCTGCTGCACGGGAGCGGGTTCCTGGCGGTGTATCTGGCAGGCATGATCCTCGGCCACGCGACCCTGCCCTACCATACCGCCCTGCTCCGGGTGCACGACGCGCTCGCGTGGCTGGCGCAGATCGGGATGTTCCTGGTGCTGGGCCTGCTGGTCTACCCCAGCGGACTGTTCGAGGTGGCTGGAATCGGGCTGGGCCTGGCGCTGATCCTGGCGATCGTGGTACGGCCGGCCACCGTTGCCCTGGTCCTGCTGCCGTTCCGCTACTCCTGGCGTGAGACGCTCTACATCGGCTGGGTGGGCCTGCGCGGCGCGGTGCCGATCGTGCTCGCGACCTATCCGGTGCTGGTAAGGGCGCCCGGCGCCGACCGGATCTTCAACCTGGTCTTCTTCATCGTGGTGGCGAACGCCCTGATCCCGGGCGGCACGGTCGCGTGGGTCACGCGCCGACTCGGTCTCCAGGCATCGGAACCGCCGGCGCCACAGGCGGTGCTGGCGATCGAGTCCCGTCTCCCGCTCGAGGGGGAGCTGCTGTCCTTCTATATAGATGAGGCGCTGGTGGTGGCCGGGATTCCGCTGGAGGAACTCGACTTTCCCGATGGCAGCTCGGTGATGCTGATCGTGCGGGGGAATCGGCTGGTGCCGCCCAAGGGATCCACGACGCTCGAGGCCGGCGACCACGTGTACGTCGTGACCCAGCCGGAGGACAAGCCGCTCATGCAGCTCATGTTCGGACGCCCGGAAGCCGAGTAGCCTGAATCCCCGTGTCTCTCGGAGGCTCGAGGCCGACACTGACCCGCCGTGCTCACCAGCTGGCGCCGCTCGCGCTGGCCTTCAGCCTCGTCACAGCCTGCGGCGACTCAACCGATTCCTCGAATGATCTCTTCGCGGTCGGCGGCCAGCTCACCAACGTTGGGGGACAGCCGGTGCCGGGCAACGCTCGGGTGGTGGTCGCCTGGGTGGTCACGTCGGCCGGCCCGGACTACACCTACATCTATGGCGAGGGGACCGTGCAGGGCGGCAGCTACCACATCACCTTCACCGCACCGCCGCCGGCGGTCGCGCTCAACGCCGGCCAGGTGGGCGTGGGGATCGTGCTCCTGACCACCGGCACCGGATTGCACTCGGGCATGCGCCTGGAGGACGCACCGGCCAACACCGTCCTGCTCGGCGGTACCGGCAACTACGCGGTGATCTACAAGGTGATCGATGGGGTGACGCGGGTGGATTGGCCTTCGCTGCGGCACCGCCTGCAGCTCTATACCCAGGGGTTCCTGGTGCAGGAATCCCAGTCTGGCCTGTAATCGGCTGCACAGCGCCGACCAGCGGCCTGCTCGCTGGCGGCTTTCCTGCGCCGACCGCGTCGGTGCATACCGCTTCCCGCTCACCCAGCAGTTCATGGCGCAGATGCTCGGTGGCCGGCGGGCCACGGTCAGTGAGGCCGCGAGCGCGTTGCAGGAGCGGGGACTCATTCGGTATACCCGAGGCATCGTCGAGATCTCCGACGCGCTGGCCCTCACGCAGGCGGCATGCAGCTGCTATCGCATCGTGCGTGACGAGTTCGAGCGCCTGCTCGGCACGTCCGCCGGCTAGCGCCGACCGGCTGTAACTGTCGTCACGGTCCAGAATGCGCCGCGGCCGTATGGAAGAGGCGCTTTCACCGGGAGCCCCATGCGACCGCCACCTCCGCTGCCCGCCCAGACCGTGGTCATCACCGGCGCTTCGAGCGGCATCGGCCGCTGCACCGCTCGACTGCTCGCAGCCCTCGGCGCGCGCGTGGTCGTCACCTCACGCCGGCCTGACGCGCTGGCCGAGCTGGTGCGCGAGATCGAGCGGGCCGGCGGCCAGGCGCTGGCGGTCGCGGGCGACGTTACCAGCGAGGCGGAGGTACGGGCGGTTGCCCGGGCCGCCGTGGAGCGTTTCGGCGGCATCGATACCTGGGTGAACAATGCGGCCGTGTACCTCCAGGCACCGGTCGAGCGCACCGCACTCGACGAGTACCGCCGCCTGCTCGAGGTGAATCTCCTGGGCTACATCACCGGCACCAAGTGCGCGCTCGACGTCATGCGCCAACGCGGAGCCGGGGGCGTCATCTGCGTGTCGTCCATCGTGGCCCGCCGGGGCGCGGCGTACAATAGCGCCTATTCGGCGTCCAAGATGGCGCTGGACGGGTTCGTCCAGGCGCTTCGGACCGAGCTGTGGGGCAGCGACATTACGGTGTCGACGGTGTACCTGCCCTCGGTGGACACCCCGGTCTACCGGCACGCTCGCGGCAAGCTCGGCACGGTGCCCAAGCCGCCTCCGCCGGTCGGCGATCCGATGGCGGCTGCGCGAGCGATTGCGAAGCTCGCCGAGCGGCCGCAGCCCGAGCTCGTGGTGGGCGGCTTCGGCCGGCTGTACACATCCCTGCCCTGGTTGCCGCCCCGGGCGGTGGACTGGTTCCTCCACCATACGGCGGGCTTCACGCGGAGCGACATCCCGGCCGACGGCGACAACCTCGAGCACCCGCAGTCCGACCGCCCACGGGAGCGGGACGGGTGGTCCGGGCGCGGCTGGCGCGGCTGGACGGTCGCGGAAACGGTGCGCGTGCTGCCGGTCGAGTCCGGCATTGCAGCGGCGGTCGGGCTCGCCGCGTTCGCGGCCGTGGTCCGGCGCGTCAGCGGCCGCGCGGCAGGTCGGCGTCGAGGCTGAAGGGACCGCGCCCGAAAGATGCGCGCGTGCCGATCGCGTACCGGACGCTGCTATCGCG
>DASSMN010000171.1:0-15194 GCA_035688885.1 Gemmatimonadales bacterium | reverse complement strand
CGCCACCACGCTGCTGACCGAGAAGCTGGGTCGCGCCCCGACCACGGATGAGCTGGTGCAGGCCACCGGCCTGACCCGCGATGCGGTGCGAGCGTTGAGCGCGCTCCACATCGAGGCCATGCGCCTCGATCACCCGGTGCGCGAGGCCGACGATCGTGGTCGCATGGAGCGGTTCGTGCCGCTCACGCAGGAGGGCACGGACGCCACCACGATGGCCAACAGCCGGACCAACGACTTGGACGCGGCGCTGGCGGCACTACCGGCCCGCGACGCGAAAGTCCTGCGTCTGTACTTCGGCCTGGATGACGGCAAGACCCGGACGCTCGAGGAGATCGGTCGTATGATGGGAGTAACCCGGGAACGCATCCGGCAGCTCCGCGACCGCGCGCTTCGGCAACTCAGGGAGCAGCACGGCGACAAGCTCCGGGACCTGGCCGCCTAAGTAGGGCACGGTCGACAGTCCGTAAGTAGGCGACCCCGCCAGCGTTTGCAGAGGCGGGGTCGTCTTTTTTTACGGTGTCGAGAACTTGCCACTGGACGGGGTGAGTGGTTTCTCCAAGATTATATGGCGCCTCCCCTGTCGCCATTCGCATTCCGAGGTTGTCGTGGTTCCGTCCAGGAAACTGCGGTACCCCGTTCGGGCCCAGATCGCCGAGCACTTCGAGCTGATCCTCACCACTGCCGGCGTGTTGTTCGCGGTGGTGCTGACCTTCGCGCAGCTGGATCGCGGCACGCAGGGACTCGCGCTCACCTTTCTGGTCTGGCTCCAGGGCTTTCTCATCTGGGCGGTGCGGCGGCATTCCCGGCTCGCTCGGGCTCGGCTGATCCGGAAGCTGCGGATGATGCTGCAGGACCGTGTGAACAACCAGCTCACCGTCCTGGTTGGCGTAGCCGAGCTCCGGAGCCACGAAGAGGTCCCTCACGACGAAGACGTCGAGACCGCGCTAACGGCCGCGAGGGCCGTGTCACGGGAGCTGGAAGGGTTGTCTCTGGAGTCGCTTCGCGTCTGGGAATCCCGCTACGCCCGGTTCCTGCCCAAGCCCTTGCGCTGAGCAGGGTTCTCTGCCACTCCCCCGCGCGTTTTGCGGCCCGCGCCGCCGGGGGCCAGGATGGGTAACGTCGTGCCCCGTCTGGATTCCGCCCCTACCCTGCGGGCGGACTGGATATTGCTGGCGGAGACGCCATCATGACGGTGCCCAGCCAGATGTCCCTGCGTCGGATCCCCGACGCACTCCACCTCCCGGTCCGCGTCGCCTACGCCATGAGCTGGGAGGCGCTGATCGACACCCACACCCGCCAGGCTGTCCAGTTCGTCACCGAGTTCGCTCCGCGGATCTCCGTGCTGCGCGGACTCGATCTCTACTTTCAGGTCACGGCCGTTCCCGAGGCCATGCAGGAAGTCGTGCGGTCGCGGACCCTCACGGGTCTCGACCTGTCCAAAATCCCGTCCGCGGCCGAGCTCCCCGCTCTCACCGGGTGGCATCGACTCCGGCTCGATCTGGTACTCGAGCACCAGCGCTACCGCAAGAAATACCAGGAGCGGACGTTCGAGCTGGCGCAAATGGCCGGCTCGCGGGCGGCGGAGGCCATGGTCGCCACCCACGTCGAGAACGCGCTCGAGCTGGCCTGGCTGCTCAAAGGCGTTCTCCCCGTCAACACGGCCACCGACCACTACATTCGTGAGTTTGGATTGTCAGCCGGCGTAGCGCAGATGGTGCTACAACGGGTGCAGGCGAAGGTAGCGGGCGACGAGCTCACGGCTCCGTGGGAAGAACCGCTGCCACCCCTGCCCGAAGTGTCCCCGCAGGAAGAGTCCGCTCCCGGCTTCGTGCCCGCCCCCGGCGGCGCCTGAGCGCCTAGAACTCGAAGCCGCGCGTCGGGGTCGTCCCAGCGCAAACCGCCCGATTCATCCTCGCTCACCGTCTACGAGTCAGCCCGAGCTTCCCGGATAATCCGGCGCGCTGGCCGATCGCCTTGCGGCCCGTCTGCAGAGTGTCGCGGGGATGATCTCGACTGTAAGCGGTCCGAGGCGTCAGGTGCCGGCGGCGGCCGACTGCCGGGTGGTATCCATGGGCCTCTGCAGATGCTGCTTGCCCCACCGGTCGATCGCGTCGATCACATCCTGCAATCCACGCCCGGCGGCCGTGAGCTCGTAGCTGGTGCGCGGCGGCATGACCGAATGGAGGGTGCGGTGCACCACGCCCGCAGCTTCCAGCCGTTCGAGGCGCTGGGTCAGCGTGGACGGATTGGCGCCGCAGGCGCGCCCCAGATCGTTGAAGCCCATCGGGCCTTCGAGCAGGGCGCGGATGATGTGCAGGTTCCACTTCTCCTGGAGGAGCTCGATGGAGGCGTAGACGGGGCAGAATTCGCGGTCCGCGGGCTTCATGGGGCTGAATCTAACCTCTGGCAGTATACTTGTCCAAGCACTTGCTTTTTTATAGTACTCGGTATAGTATAGTGACAGCCAGTTGGCAGCAGCGACTCACCCCAACCTTGGAGATAGCGATGTCTTCCGCCGCAACTACCGAAACCAGAACTACTTGGAACATCGATCCAGCTCACAGCGGGGTCCATTTCTCGATCAAACACCTGGTGGTCGCAACGGTCCGGGGTCAGTTCGACAAGGTCTCGGGGTCGGTGGTCATTGACCCGGTGGACCCGGCCGGGTCGAGCGTCCATGCCGTCATTGACGCCGCCAGCATCGATACCCGCGAGCCTCAGCGCGACGCGCACCTCCGAAGCCCCGACTTCCTGGATGTCGCGCGATTCCCGACCATCGAGTTTCGGAGCACCGACGTGGCTCGCACTCACGAGGGCTACGCCGTCACGGGCGACCTCACGATTCACGGGGTCACTCGCCCGGTGGTTCTGATGGTCGAGACCGCGGACGACGAGATCCGGGACCACATGGGGAACGTCAAACGAGCGGCCACCGCCAGGACCAAGCTCAGCCGCAAAGACTTCGGGCTGACCTGGAATGTCGCGCTCGAAACGGGTGGCTTTGTCGTCGGAGACGAGATCCGGATCGAGATCGACGTCGAGCTGCTCCACGAAGGTTGAGCTGCCTGACACGTCGGCGGTGCACGGTTTTGCGTCCCGGGTCTGGCATTCTGCCAGACTCGCGGCGCGATTTTCTGTTGTATCATGTTATAGCATAGTCATTTGAGTGATGGCTCGACGCTTGCAAAAGCGGCCGGAACAATACTCCTGTCCGTCGTCACCTGTCGCCCGTTCAAACAGTCGAGCCCTTCATGGCCTGCCGTGTCGCGGGGGCGTTGGTCGCTGCGATCATCATCGGAGCCGTCGCCTCACTTCCGGCCGACGCCCAGAGCCTTGCGCCCAAGGAGCTGGACGCGCTGCAGGCCTGGTATCGCCGTACGGCCGACCGGACCGGCAATGGTGAGTGGGGCGTGGCCGTGGGCACGATGGATGGCCGAGTGCTCTGGAGCGTGAGTCCCGAGTTGGCGCTCATTCCCGCCTCGACGGCCAAGGTGTTCACTACCGGCTTCACTCGCACGAGGGTGGGGGGCGATGGCCGCATCACCACGCGGGTCGTGGGCGATGGGGCACTCGAGCCCAGCTCCGGGCGCTGGCAGGGCACCTGGGCACTGGACCTGGGCGGCGACTGGACCCTGGATCGGGCCGGCCGCAGCGGCACTACTCTGAGAGAGCTGGCCCGGCGGCTCCGGGCGCGAGGGGTGCGCCAGCTCGAGGGGCCCCTCGTGCTCACCAGCCCGAACGGGCCCGCGACCAGCCAGTATCCCAGCGTTTGGTCGGCGGATTTTGAGGGCCAGCTCTACGCCCCTCCGGTTGGACCCGTGGCGCTCCACGAGAATACCATCTCGCTCACGTATCGGCCGGGCCGGGACACCGGCGCGCCGCCCGTGCTGGTCAGTGCGTATCCTGACGGGGTGGAACGGCTGATCCGGATGAACGCCTCCACCGTGAGCGGCAGCGGAGGCCGGCTCTGGCTCACCCCAACGGCCGACGGCGGCTGGACGCTCAACGGCTCGATCGGCCTGTACCGGAGAACGTCGGGGTTCTCGGCCGTCGCGCACGATCCCTCGCGACTGCTGGCCGCGGTATGGGCCTCCGCCCTGGAGCGCGCCGGCATTCGGTGGGTCATGCCGGGTGGCCCCATCGCGCAGGCGCGGCAGCCGCAGTCGGTGCTCGCGCAGGTGGAGTCGGCGCCGTTCGACAGCGTCGCCGTGGAGGTCAATCGCCGCAGCCTCAACATCGGCGCCGAGCTGATGCTGCAGTGGGCGGCGGGCAGCCAGACCACCGGGCCGGCGCTGGTGACGGACCACGTGCGCCGCGTGGTGGGGCCATCGGCGCGAGTGTCGCTGGTCGACGGGAGCGGCCTCAGCGAGCTCAACCGCATCAGCCCGATGACACAGATGCTGTACCTGGCGCGCTATCCGCAGCTTCCCGGGAACGAGCGGTTCCCGCTCCTCCTTCCGGCCAACGGGACGGGGACGCTCAGGAACCTGCGCGGCGGCATGGGGCGGGGCGTGGTCCACGCCAAGACCGGCACGCTCGACAACGTGGCCAACCTGGCGGGCTACCTGGGGCGGCCCGACGGTGTCCGGGTGATCTCGCTTATGTTCAACGGCCGCCGCATCGGCGCGGCCCGAACTGCGGAATGGGAGCTGTTCCGCCTCCTCGGGGCGGAAGGAGTGGATCTGCGTGGCGCGCTCGAAACCCAGATGGGAGGCAGCACCACCCCGAGCGACCAGTAGCGCGCGGCGCCTGATTCCGCCCGCGGCGCTGGCCGTGCTGTTGCTGGTGCTGTCTCTGGTCCGTTGGCGCGGGGCCAGCATCCCTCGCGACTCCCCGTCGGTCTCCTCGCAGCCCGCACCCCCCGCCGCTCAGCCCACCTCGCCAACCCTTACGGCCGTCAGCGACCTGTTTCGATCACGGCGCTCGAACGTGGAAGTGGAGACCGGAGGCCGCGTGGTCCGTCTGCTGCCGGACGACCGCCAGGGCTCGCCCCATCAGCGGTTCTTGCTGCGGGTTGGCGGCACGACCGTGCTGGTGGCCCACAATCTCGGTCTCGCGCCTCGAATCGCCCTCGCGCCAGGCGACTCGGTCGAGCTGCGGGGCGAATACGAGTGGAATGCCAAGGGTGGGGTGATCCATTGGACCCACCCGGATCCGGATGGGCGGCACGAGGCGGGATATATTCGCCTGCCGCCGCGGTAAGGTGGAGCGGCAGGACCGCCAGACGGCCGAATGACACCGGTGCCCGTGCCAGTCTATCCGCCCTTGACCACCCGCTCGACGACCGCCTCGAGGCTCGCGCGCTCCTTCACGGTGCCTTGCGCGGATCGCTGGTTCCCGCCGCCACGACCGCCTACCGCCTCCAGCGCCGCTTTCAGCTGCTTGCCCGCATCAATGCCGGCGTCGGTTCCCGCCGCGAGCAGGATGGAGGGGGGCTGCTCCACGATCCCGATGAACACGCCCTGCGGCAGTGACGCAAAGGCCTGCGACAGGGGCCGGAGCCGCTCGATCGGCCCCTCCGCCTCTCGCACGATGGCCACCCGGCGGCCGTGAACGTCGGGGGTGATCGAGGCGTAGACCTCGCGCGCGCGGAAGCCGGCGACTCGCTCTTCCAGCTCCCGCTGCGCGGCCGTGCGAGCCTTGAGCTCGGCGCGCTGCGCTTCCAGCAACGACGGCAGCTCCTCGGCCGCGGCCGACTGGGCCGCCGCCAGCCCGGCCAGCAGGTCGGCATCGGTTCGCGCCCGACGAACCGCGCGCTCGCCGCAGAGAAACTCGAGCCGAGTCACCTGGCGGACGCGCTCCACCTTGCGGATGAGGATCGCGCCGATCTCACCGGTGGCCCGCACGTGGGTGCCGCCGCACGCGCTTCGGTCGAGCCCCTCGATAGTCACGATCCGGATGACGCCCTCACGGTCGCTGGGCTTCCGCAGGGCAGTGGCGGTCGCGGCCTCCTCGAAGCCCACAATCACCGGCCGGTTCTCGGTCACCACGCGATTGGCGAGCCGCTCGGCCTCGATGACGTGCTCGGGCGGCAGGCCGGCGGTCGTCAGGTCGAGCGTAGAGCTCTCGCGGCCAAAATGCACACTGACGGTATCATGCCCGAACCGCTCCGCGATGACGGCGGAGAGCAGGTGCTGTCCGGTGTGCTGTTGCATGTGATCGAAGCGCCGCGCCCAATCGATCCGGCCGCGAATCCGTGCGGCGGGCACAGGCGCACTCACCACGTGCGCGATACGGCCGCCTTCGTCCACCACGTCCACTACGTCGGCCTCGTCGAGGCGGCCGAGGTCGAACGGCTGGCCGCCGGAGGTGGGATAGAACGCCGTGCGGTCGAGGTAGACCCGCCGGCCATCATCCGCCAGGTCGACGACGGCGGCCTCGAAGTCGACCAGGTAGGCATCCCGGTAGTAGAGTCGGTCGGTCACGCGTTTAGTGTAACCCGAGCCTTCCAAGTTTCCGAATCGCCCGGCATATTGCGACCTCTAAGGTGTCGGCGTTCCGCGCACCTGCCACCATCCGCACGTCGAGGTTCCCATGGGTCAGGCCACCGCTGCGTCAGGGTCCAGCGCCACGGGGGTTCGCACCCCCTGGCGAATGTCGGTTCACAACATCGAAGCGTGCAACTGCTCCCCAGGCTGCAACTGCCAGTTCACCGGATTTCCGGACAAGGGCGGCTGCGAAGCTCTCATCGGCGCCGAGGTTACGGACGGCACCTACGGGAAGGTCTCGCTGGCCGGCGTGCGCTACGTCATTGCGTTCATTTACCCCAAGGCGATCCACCAAGGGGGCGGCAATGTGGCGCTGTTCATCGACGAGCGGGCCACGCGTGAACAGGCCGACGCGATTGCGGCCATTCTGTCCGGGAGCGCCGGGGGCATGCCCTTCGAGGCTCTCGCCGGCACTTTCGCCTCCGTGGAAGGGCCGATCCGCGCGCCGATCGAGATGACCGTGGACGGCACCCGCTCGCACTTTCGGATCCCCGGCGTGCTGGAGCTGATCCAGACGCCGATCAAGGACGCGGTGTCCGGCCAGGAGAAGGCCGTGCAGATCGTCTATCCCAACGGTGGGTTCTTCTGGAACGTCGGCAACGTGGCGACGACGGCGACCCTGGACTGCAACTACGGGCTCATCCGCTTCCGCCACCCCGGCGGCTTCGCCAGCTATTCCACGCCAACGTGGAGCAATCAGGCCTGACCGCGCTGGAGGCGGTTATCCGGCGCGATCGGGCGGTCACGGCGGCGGGACTGGTCGCCGTGGCCGCGTTCGCGTGGCTGTGGGTGGCTCGAATGGCGGCGACCATGGGCTCGGCGGCTGCCGGCGTGGCGATGCCGGGAATGCCGGGCCCGAACGGCGCCGGGCCGGGCATTCCGTGGCTCGCGGGCATGTGGGCGATCATGATGGTGGCGATGATGCTGCCGTCGGCGGCGCCCACCATCCTGCTGTTCGGGAGTGTGACGCGCCGCCGGGAGCAGGAGGGCCGCCCCTCAGTGCCGGTGGCGGTGTTCACGCTGGGATATCTCGCGGTGTGGACCCTCTACGCGATTCTGGCGGGCTCGCTCCAGTGGGAGCTCCATCGCCTGGCGCTGCTGTCTCCGGCGATGGCCGCGGCCAGTCCGCTGCTCGCCGCCGGCCTGCTGATCGCGGCGGGGGTGTACCAATGGTTCCCGCTCAAGGGGGCCTGCCTGTCGCACTGCCACTCGCCGCTGCACTTCTTCTCGACGGAATGGCGCGAAGGCATCGGTGGCGCGCTGGCCATGGGCATGCGGCACGGCACTTACTGCGTCGGCTGCTGCTGGCTGCTCATGACCCTGCTGTTCGTGGCCGGCGTGATGAATCTTGCCTGGGTGGCAGTCATCGCCGCCTTCGTGCTGATCGAGAAGCTGGTGCCACGCGGCCTCTGGGTCGGCCGCCTGGCCGGGGCCGCCATGATGATCTGGGGCGTATCGATCCTCGCTGCCCGGTTCCATTAGCCCTGGCGTCGCCCCCAGCCGGGCCTGATGGCCCGGCGTCCCACCTCATCCGTCTCGAGCCCACTCCCACCCCAGGAGCCGTCGTGAATCGTCGGTACCAGGACAGTCCGACCGGCGCCGTGTTGGGTCGGGTGGGTCTCCCCGAGCCGGTCCGCGCCCTGGCGGCGCGACGGTGGGACGTCGTCGTGGTCGGCGCCGGTCACAACGGGCTGGTGTGCGCCGCCTACCTCGCGCGCGCCGGCCAGCGGGTCCTGGTGCTGGAGGCGCGGGATCAGGTGGGCGGGGCCTGCACCCTCGAGGAGCCGTGGCCCGGCGTCCGAATGTCGCCGTGCGCGTACGTGGCCGGCCTGCTGCACCCGCTGGTGATGCGGGAGCTCGACCTCGAAGGCCACGGGTTCCGCTGGCAGCCCGCGCAGGGCGGCATGTTCGTGCCGTTCGAGGACGGCAGCAGCGTGCAGCTGTGGGAGGACGACGATCGCTGTGAGGAGGAGATCCGCCGGTTCGCGCCGAGGGATGTGGCGGGCTGGCGCGCGATGAAGGCGGTGAAGGATCGGCTGCGGGACTGCCTTCGCCCCGATGACGATCGCGACGTCTGGATCGGACCGTCGCCGTCGCGCGAGGAGCTCGAGCGGCGGCTCGCCGGCGATGCGGAGGCGCGGGCGCTGCTGTTCGAGTGGTCGATGATCAACCTGGTGGAACGGTATCTGGAGGACGAGCGGCTGCAGCTGGCGTACCTGGGGCAGGGGGTGATCGGCACTAACGCCAGCCCGTTCGATGCCGGCACGGCATCGGTGCTGTTTCACCACGCCTCCGGCCGGATGTACGGCCTGCCGGGCACCTGGGGCTACGTGGACGGCGGCATGGGCATGGTGTCGTTCCTGCTGTGCGACATCGCGCGCGAATCGGGGGCCACGGTGGCGGCCGGCGTGCCCGTCGGGCGTATCCTGCCGGGCGAAGGCGTCGAGCTGGCCTCGGGCGAGCGGATCACCGCGCGCTGCGTGGTTTCCAACGCCGATCCGCGGGTGACCCTGCGGCTGCTCGATGGCGGAGCGGACGCGGGCTGGGCCGCCCGGGTGCGTGCGATCCCGATCGAAGGGGTCACGGTCAAGGTGAACATGACGCTCACCGAGCTCCCCAACTTCACCGCCCGCCCCGGCACGAACGAGCCGCACCACACGGGCCAGGTCAACACGCCGCTGTCCCGGCAGGAATGGCGCGATGCGCACCGCCTGGCCAATGAAGGCATCCTGCCGCCCCGCACCTGGTGTGAGCTGTATCTGCAGACGGTGTTCGACCGCTCCGTCGCGCCGACAGGGGTGCACACGCTCAGCGTGTTCGCGCAGTACGTGCCGCACCGCTTCAAGGAAGGAAGTTGGGAGACCCGGCGCGAGGAGGCCGGGCGCGTCGTCGTGGGATCGATCGCACGGTTCTGCAGCAATCTGCCGGGCGCCATCACGGCACTGGACGTGCTCGGGCCGCCCGACATCGAGCGCCGGGTGGGGCTCACCGGTGGGCACATCTTTCAGGGCGAGATCCTGCCGCCCTACATGTGGGACCAGCGGCTGCAGGCGCGGACGCCGATGCCGGGCGTGTACCTGTGCGGGGCGGGGACGCACCCGGGCGGGAGCGTCATCGGGGTGAACGGACGGAACGCGGCGATGGAGGTGCTGGCGGAGAGCCCCGCGCGGTAGCCTGGCGGGCCCGGGGCTCCGCGCCCGGTCACCGTCCCGGCTGGGGTCCCCAGCCCCGGAGCGCCCGGACGAAATCGTGGAGCACCAGGAACTTCTCGTAGAGGATCACGCCTTTGCGCTTCTGGCCGAACTCCGCGAACAGGTCGCGCAGGCGACCGCGGCGGGTGACATAGAAGCGGAACACTTCGGCGAAGTCCTCCTGGGGGTGCTTGGCCGCGTAGGCGCTGACGAAGTCGCGGGGGGCAATGGCGATGCGGCGGCGTTGAAAGTAGACCCAGGTGTTGTCCATGCCGCGGTAGGCCTTGTCCACTTCGCCGAAGGCGCGGCGGAAGGTGCGGCTCCGGGCCCAGTCCCAGTGATGATACAGAAAGCTGTGCCCCAGCTCGTGGGTGATGAGGCCGACCAGCATGGTCCAGGAGATCTCGTCCCGCCGCTTGGTGCCGGTCACGTAGCGCTGCTCGATCTCCACCGCCTTCGGGTAGCGCGGATCCACTCCCGAGACGCCGGGCCGGAGCAGCACGCGGTAGCCCCAGTCACGGATGCGCGACACCAGGAGCAGCCGGCGAACCCGGGTGAGCGCGCGAGGGATCAGGTCCCGCCCGGTGGCGTCGAGCCCGCACCAGGGGCAGGTGTTCATGGAGTCGTCCACCCCGCGGTGACAATGGGGGCAGTTGCCCTCGAACAGATCCTCCTCGTTCCAGCTCTGGGGCCGGCCGCACCAGGGGCAGTGGGGCATGGGGTACTGCACGCCGCCGCCGCACCCCCAGTCGCAGCGTGCGTCCATGCGGAACCCGCGGGGCGCCTTGAGCGGGCGCTCGCTGGAATAGCCCTCCTCGTGGATGTCGGCGTCGCACCAGGGGCAGAAGGAGTACCGGTCGCTCACCATCCAGCCGCAGCGGAAGCACTCGGCGCCGGTCACCTGGTCGAGGTCTCTCCACTGCTGCGCCCGCCCGCAATGGGGACAATAGGGCCAGTAGCGCTTGAGCTCGTGGCCACAGACACAGGCATACCCGCCGTGCGTGGTGGCCGGCCGGCGGCGCGGCTTACGCGTGCTCATAGCGCGCCATCGCCTCGTCCACCAGCCGCTGGATGAACTCGTAGTAGTCCATGCCCGCCTTGTCCGCCGCGTTCGCCATATCGTGGCCGTAGCTGATGAAAGGGTTGGCGTTGGCCTCGAGCACCCACACTTCGCCATCGGGGGCCAGCCGGACGTCCAGCCGAGCGTAGTCGCGCAGCCACAAAGCCCGGAAGGTGGTGCGGCAGATCTCCTCGAGCCGCGCGCGGGTCGCCCGGGCCAGCGGGCGGGCGAACAGGTTGCGGATGCCCTTCCGGGCCCGATAGTCCTCGTCCCACTTGGCATACTGGGTCGCGATCCGCTCTTCGGGACGGGTGCGACGCTTGTCGAACACCATCTCCGTGATCGGCAGGATGTCCAGGTCTCCGGCGTTGCCCACCAGGCTCACGTAGAGCTCGCGGCCCTCCACGAACTCCTCGGCAATGGCCGGCTGCTCGAACCGGTCATGCATCATAGCCACCCGATCGGTCAAGGCGGCGGCGTCCTGCACGACGGAGGCTTGCGCGATGCCGGCCGAGGCGTCGCTCTGCAGCGGCTTGACAATCAGCGGAAAGCGGAGGGTCGAGGGGATGTTCAGCGGCTCGCCGGGCCGCCAGGTGATGAAGTCGGGCACGCGGATCCCGTGATACTTGAGGACCTTCTTGCTCATTGCCTTGTTGCGGGACACCAGGAGCGCGAGCGGCGGCGATCCGGTGTACCGGTACCCCTCCGCTTCCAGCACCCCTGGGACCAGGTACTCGAGGCCGGCGTTCCCATGAAAGGACTCGACGGCGTTGAACACCAGGTCGGGACGGATCTCGTCGAGGCAGCGGACCAGATACTGCAGGTCATTGCGCACGCCGACCAGCCTCACGTCATGCCCCTTGACCCGGAGCGCGTCGGCGATCTGGTACTCCATCTCGGGCTCATCATGTTTCCACGCCGCGACCTCCGTCGCCATCTGGCGCTCGTGGTCCGGGTGATCCCACCCGTCGTACGGAGTGTCGAAGGCCACCACAATGCGCATGCGGGCTTGGCTCGGGGATGAGGCGACCCGAATAGTGGAGGCGTCCGGGATGGGATGGGAGGGGCGCTATCCCCCGTTGCGACCCCTGGTGGCTGCGGCAGGCGGGCTGCATTATGATGGCTCTCGCCGCCCGGACCCCGCGGGCCGCCTTTCGACCGCGCTGGAGGTGGGAATGGAGTTCACGCCCCGGGAAGCCCGACTCAAGCCCGAATTCGCCGAGCTGTACCCCCCGCTGGTGCCGGATCTGTGGGAGACGGCGGCCGAGATGGGGGCCAAGGTGCTGCTCTGGCAGGTCCAGCAGCAGGGTACCGATGCCCTCAATACCCGAATTCTGGATGAGCGGCACTTCGAGTTCCGGGGCGGGTGGTACCGGGGGGAGGAGACGGAGCTCCGCACCCGCGCGAGCGATCCGGCGTTCAACGGGCCGACTTAAGGGCGATACGGCGAACAGGCGACAGGGCCATACGGGGTGGCAGGCAGGGCCGGTCACCCGAACAAAGCGAGGGATCCTCTCAGCGGCTCTTCGGAGTCGGGCGGAGGATCCCTCGCTTCGTTCGGGATGACAGCACCCGGCCTGCCACGCCGTATCGCCGGTACGACCCGCTGACCGACGCCATCACGTTCTGGTTTTCCGGCGCGCGATTCGACGGTGCCCGCTACGTGTGGAGCGCCGCGGTGGAGCGGCGGCATCGCGCCGAGGTGTTCGCGCCGGCGACCGCGCTGGACGCCAGCGTGCTGCGGCCCGCGCCCGCCCCGCTGGTGGATTGGCCGTAGTAGATTCCCACCGATGACGACGCTCCCCGAACGTTTCGCGGCCGACCCCCGCGCGGGGTCGGCCTTTCCCGACGCTGCCCTCATAACCCAGGAAAGCCGGCTGGTGGCCGAGCTCATGACCGAGCTGGGCCGGGTGATCGTCGGCCAGCGGGCCATGCTCGAGCGGCTGCTCATCGGTCTCCTGGCCGACGGCCACGTGCTGCTCGAGGGCGTCCCCGGCCTGGCCAAGACGCTCGCGATCCGCACGCTCGCCGGCACCATCGCCGCCGCCTTCCACCGCATCCAGTTCACGCCGGATCTGCTGCCCGCGGACCTGATCGGCACCATGATCTACAACCAGCGGAGCGGGGACTTCACGGTCCAGAAGGGCCCTATCTTCACCAATCTGCTCCTGGCCGACGAGATCAACCGAGCCCCGGCCAAGGTTCAGAGTGCCTTGCTCGAGGCGATGCAGGAGAAGCAGGTCACCATCGGCGGCCAGACCTATCCGCTGCCCGAGCTGTTCCTGGTACTGGCCACCCAGAACCCCATCGAGCACGAGGGCACCTATCCGCTGCCCGAGGCCCAGGTGGACCGGTTCATGTTCAAGCTGGTGGTCACGTATCCCGATCGGGCCGAGGAGCGGGGCGTGCTGGACCGGATGACCGGACCCGAGGAGCCCGAGGCCGTCGGGGTGATGGACCCGGCACGGGTGCTCGGCGCGCGTCAGCTGGTGCAGCAGATTTACACCGACGAGCGGATCAAGGAATACGTGCTCGACCTGGTGGCGGCGACCCGGCGGCCGGCCGACGCGGGCCTGGCGGAGCTCGCGCCGCTGATCGAGTTCGGCGCCTCGCCCCGCGCGGCGATCTTCCTCCTCCGCGCGGCCAAGGCGCACGCCTTCATGCGCGGCCGGGCCTACGTGACGCCGGACGACATCAAGGCGCTGGGCCTGGACGTGCTCCGGCATCGCGTGATCCTCACCTATCGGGCGGACGCGGAGAACATGTCGGCCGACGCCGTGCTCACGCGGCTGTTCGAGGCGGTGCCGGTGCCATGACGCCAGAGGAGGCCGCGCACGAGGTCCGGCGGATCGAGATCACCACCCGCCACCTGGTGCGCGACATCGTGGCCGGCGAATACTCCAGCGCGTTTCGCGGCCGCGGGGTCGAGTTCGCAGAGGTGCGGGAGTATCAACCCGGCGACGACGTGCGCACCATCGACTGGAACGTCACCGCGCGCCTCGGCGCCGCGTACGTCAAGCGGTATCTCGAGGAACGTGAGCTATCGGTGCTGTTCCTGGTCGACGCCAGCGCCTCGGGGCGGTTCGGCAGCCGGGCCCGCACCAAGCGGGAGCTGGGCGCGGAGGTCACGGCCGTGCTGGCGCTGGCCGCGGCGCGCAACAACGATCGCATCGGGGCGATGTTCTTCACCGATCGGGTGGAGTACTGGCTGCCTGCCGCCAAAGGCCGGCGCCACGTGCTCCGCCTCATCAGCGATCTGCTCACCTTCGACCCCGCCGGCACCGCCACCGATCTGGGTGCCGCCCTTCGGGAGCTCGAGCCGACCCTGCGTCGCCGCGCCGTCATCTTCGTCCTCTCTGACTTCCTCGCGACCGGACACGAAGCGGTGCTGGGCCGGCTGGCCCGGCGGCACGACGTGATCGGACTGCAGCTGGTGGATCCGAGGGAACGGTCCCTCCCCGAGTCGGGCCTCGTGACGCTGTGGGACCCCGAGAGCGGCGCCTGGCAGCGGGTGGACACCGACGCGCCCGCCGTGCGCCACTACTTCGCGCAGCGGGCCGAAGCGTTCGATCGGGGACTGGCGCAGACACTCCGCGAGCTGAACGTGGACTTGCTGCGGCTGGAGACGGCGAAGTCCTATGCGGAGCCATTGCTGACGTTCTTCCGGCGCCGCGAGCGCATGTTATGGCGCTGACGGATCTACGGCCGGCACTCGTTGTCGTCCTCGTCGCCCTCGGCTGTCTTGCTCCGCGTTCCGCGGCGGCGCAGCTCCACGGGCAGCATTGGGACGTCACGCCCGAGACCGCCCGCCCGACCGTGGGCGACACCGTGACCCTGGCGTTCCGGGTGCGGCTCGACGAGCGCGACCTGTTGTACGACACGGTGCCGGCGCCTGCGGTCACGCCGCCGGACTGGATTCGCATCATCTCCATCGACAAGCTCACTCGCCAGCCGGACCGGATCTTCGTCGGCCGCGCCAGGATGGCTTTCTATCGTCCCGGGCTGCAGGCCGTGCCGATCTTCACGCTGCCGTTCATGCGCTCGGTCAAGGGGCTCACGCGCGGGACCCTGTCGAGCGATTCGGCCAGCGTCGAGGTCGTTCCCGTGCTCACCGCCGGCTCGTCGGCTCGGCTGAGGGACATCCGGGAGCCGAAGGCATCGGCCGGGATCCGACCGATCGAGCTCGTGCTGGGGGCGGCCGCGGTGCTCGTGGCCGGCTGGCTCGCGTGGCGCTCGCGGCGTCGCGTGCCGGCACCGATCGAGGTCGCGCCGCCGGCCGCTGCCCTGGCGCCGGAGCCCGACCCATACCAGCGAGCCATCGACCGGCTCGCGTCGATCGAGGCCGAGCGGTGGCCCGATCGCGATGTCGCGCGGCACTACGCGGAGATCACCGACGCACTGAGAGACTACCTCGCCCTCGCCGAGGGTATCCCCGCCCGCGAGCGGACCAGCAGC
>DASSMN010000421.1:0-4138 GCA_035688885.1 Gemmatimonadales bacterium | reverse complement strand
CTGTGGTCGGCGTCCTTGCCCCGGAACGCGCTGCGGAGATTCACCAGAGTCCCGTGGTAGGCGAAGCCGGCGCCGCCCGGACCCGGGTCGGGGTCCGCGATCTGCAGCCGGCCCACCAGGTCCAGCGTGGTGTTGCGGATGTCGTCGAAGCGGCAGGGCGGCGCCGTGAGGATGTACTCGGCGCTGTTGGGGACCCCGTCGCCGTCGGTGTCCTCGGGGTCGGACGGGGCGGCGCAGGGCTGGTCCACGGTCACGCCGTAGGGCGCGAGCTGGGTGGGCACGGTCAGCGCGTCCAGCGAGGCCTCGACCTCGTCCCTGATGGTCAGGCCGATCGCGTCGGTGGCATCGTCGGGGAGCGGGCCCGTGTCGGGGCCGCCCGAGTCGCCGCAGGCGGCGGCCAGGACGGCCAGGACGAGGATGACGAGATGGGTTCGGCGGCGCATGGGCGGCTCCGTCGGCATTTCCGGAGCATAGCGGCGTCCGGCGGAGGGTGCCAACTGGAGTGAAGACGGGGGTATAGATGCTGAATCAAGGAGGCGGATCGCAGTGCTCACAGGGCCGCATGGCGCTGACCCTCGGGGGGCAGACGGCTGTCCCATAGGAGCAGAACACGCAGCAGTCGCCGGGCTTCGGCTTCACCTCCACGCGGCAAACGGGGCACTCCCAGATAGAGGCAGGCGTCGGTGGACATCGTCTCCACGGAGGCCGCCCGCACTGGGGGCATCGAATCGCTTCCTGGGGGGTCGCCACGGGCAAATTAGACCCACCAACGACCTTATGATACCTCGCCTACCCTTGCGCTACCTCGCAGTGCCGGCTCGCCATCTTTGGATGACTCGAAGCAGGATGAACCGTCTCGCCGAAACCACGGCGCAACGGGATACATTCCCTAATGCCCTCGACGCTAGGCCCCCGAGCCATCCTCCTCCTGGCGCTGGCTGCGGCCCCGAACGAAGCGTCCGGGACCCAGGGGTCACCGGTCCCGGACTCCACGGTCTACCGGCTCGATCCCGCCAGCCGTCTCGTCGTCGAGACCGGCAAGTCCGGACTCTTCGGCTTCGCCGGGCACACCCACGTCATTCAGGCTCATGCGGTGAAGGGCGAGCTGATCTACCGCCCGGGAGGGGCCACCTCGTCGCTACGCCTCACGCTTCCGACCGACAGCCTCGAGGTGCTCACGCCGCCGGACACCCAGGAGATCCGGAAGGTCACCGAATCCATGCGCACCGACGTGCTGCACGTGGACCGCTATCCCGAGATGCGCTTCGCCGCGGACTCCCTGGACGCGCGGTCCGGGCGGATGTCGTTTTCTCTCCTGGTCACGATGGCCGGCAAGACCCGGCCGGTGCCGGTGACCGCCGAGGTGACGATCGCGCCGGACTCGATTCGCGCGATCGGGACGTTCACCGTCAAGCAGACCGACTTCGGGATCGAGCCTTACAGCGGCGGGCCGGGCGGGACGGTGAAGGTGGCGGACAAGCTGACGTTGTGTTTCGATCTGATCGGGCGGACGGGCGCACCGTCGGACGGGCGCACGGCCGGAGCGGATCCTCGGGCGGTGCCGGGGTGCGAGGATCTGCCGCAGGGAAAGGAGAAAGAGAAGCGGCCGATGTAGGCTCAGCCCGTGGCCTGGCCGTCGCCGGTGCCCAGGGCGTGGTTCAGCGCCGCGGTGAGCTCGCTCAGCGAGAACGGCTTGGCCAGGGCGCGCGTGGCGCCGAGCAGCTTGGCGTCGCCCAGGAGGCCGAGGGTTCGGGTCTGGTCGCCGCCGGAGATGACGATCACCGGCAGCGACGGCTGCGTCGCCCGCAGCTGCACCAGCGTCTCGATCCCGTCGGCGCCCGGCATGTGGATGTCGAGGATCACCACCGCGGCGCCCTGCTCGCGCCAGACCTTGAGCCCTTCCCGTCCGTCCGCCGCGGTGCGCACCTCGTGCCCCTCCCGCCGCAGGATCCGCTGCAACGATTCCCGGATACCCTCATTGTCGTCGATGACGAGGATGATCGCCATGGTCACGACCCCGGCCGCGCGGGCGCGGTGCTGAAGATGGCGCCATGCGGCATGGCGGCGCCCGACGCGCCGTGCGGCCACGCCGGCCGGTCGAAGCTGACACCCAGCCGCGCGCTGCCCGGGTCGCGGAAGGTGGAGTCGAACGACATCCGTCCCGCGCTGGAGTCGAAGTGCGCGAGCAGCACCCGGTGGTCCACCGCGCCGGAGGTGAGCACCAGGCGGTCCGAGCCGGACTCCCGGCTGATCCAGTGGGGGCGGAAGGTGGTGTCGGTCGCGAGCGCCTGCACCTGCCGCGGCCGGCGAGGGTCGGAGACGTCGTAGACCAGGTACTGATGGGCCCGCGCCACCGGCACGATCCAGTACCGCCCGACCAGCAGCGGCACGCTGCAACCGCGGTTGCCGGGCGGCGCCAGGGAGAGGAGGCGCTCGATGCGCGGCTCCGCGCCGTTCAGGCCGGAGAGGAGGTAGAAGCCGCAGTACCAGGTGTTGAGCAGCGCGGTCGAGTCGCCGGGGAGGAAACGGACCTCGAAGGGCCAATGGAAGGTCGAGTCGGGCGCGCTGTCATCCAACGGCAGGGTCCGGACCAGGGTCAGGTCGGAGAGACGCCAGACCTGGACCACGTCGGCGCTGCTGCCGTGCTCCATCGGCGTGCTGGTGGTGATGAACCGGTCGGCGGCCGGCGCGACATCGAGCGAGTAGGTCCGGATCGGGAGGCCAGGGGCGCGCGGATCGGCGGAGCTGGCGGCCCGCAGCACCTCGCCCCGGGGCGAGAGCAGCGCGACGCCGCCCGGGTTCCCTGGCCTGCTGCTATCTCCGTACTGCAGCGTCGTCAGCACCCGTCCGTCGGCCAGCCGCCAGTAGCTGTGCGGCTTGCTATAGCCGGGGATGCTGTCCACCGTGGCAGCCAGGCGGGGCCGGAGCGGGTCGGCCAGATCGAAGAGGAAGGTGCGGCCCGACATGAACCCGTTGGCGAAGAGCCAAGCGCTCCCGCCGGGCATGGTCAGCTCGGTGTGGTGGGGCATGGTCCCGACGGCCTTGATCGGCGCCGTCGCCACGACCCGGGCGTAGGTCGGGCTCGCCGGGTCCGCGTCGATCACCCCGAGGAAGTCGCTGTCCTCGGCGCGGCGGTCGTCGTCGCCGGCGAACACATAGAGGTAGGAGCGGGACGGCTTCGCCCCGCCGTCCGGCGGCGTTGCCGCGCAGCCGGGGCCCAGGATGGCGACCAGCGCCACGGCCGTGAGTCTGCTCGCGAATGATCTCATGGAGGACGGAGACCCCGGGGGAGGTGCCTACGAAAGATGCATCAGCCGGAGGCGGCGGTCGAGTGGAAGGCTGAACAGCCCACCGGGAGAGAATCAGCGACGCTTCTGCGGCATCTCCGGCCCGAGCCGGGCGACCAGACGCTTCGGGGCGACCGCCCGGTAGCTCTCGTCGATCCACAGCCGCAGCACATCGAGCGGGACGCGCGCGCCGCGGGGGAAGCGGGCGGTGACCCATCCGCTCCGGCCCAGACCGTACTCGGTGGGCGAGGCGAACGGCAGCTTGACGGCCACGCCCGCCGACGACGGCAGCTTGGCGGAGAGCGAGAAGCTCTCGGCATCCGCGGCGAAGAAAACGAAGGACTTGCCCTTCACCTTGATGGCATGATGCCCCCAGGGCATGTCCTCGGTGGCTTCGGGATAGCCCAGCGCGAACTTCCGAAGCGTCGTTCCCTCGCGAGTCAACCGGCCGGTCGCGCTCATGGGCTCACCTCGTCAGGATCCAGGCCACGAGCAGGGCCACCGCCGCCGGAACCGCGAAGACGACGACGAAGATCGGCGCCTCCTCCGCGACCGAGTAACCCGCCCGGGTCACCCCGACCCACAGATTGACCGCCGCCAGCACCAGCCAGACCGGGATGAACCAGCGCACCGCGCCCGCCATGGCGAGTGGGGGAGCGCTGGCGCTCAGCAGCCGTCCGCCGAGCAGGAACAGGCCCAGCAGCACCAGCCCGCCGGCGATGACCTTCAGCGTATGCGACATAGGGTCCAGGCCCAGCCGAGGAGGTTGGCGACCAGGAACGGATAGGCAAAAAACGGCAGGGGCGACGACGTGGGCAAGAGCGGCGCACCGGCAAAGAGCCGCAGGGCCG
>DASSMN010000408.1:0-7693 GCA_035688885.1 Gemmatimonadales bacterium | reverse complement strand
GGCATGCCACAGGTCGGCGGGGGCGCCTGGTATCCGGATTGCGAGCGAATCGGCCCGGATGCTGAGCTCGACCGTCCGGTTCTGCAGAATGGCGCTAAACCTGGCGCGCCGATGTGCCGATATCAGTTCCAGGGCTGCGTTATGCACGGCCAGGCTGTCGGCCACGCGCTGGACGCGGGGAACGGCAATGCCGACCAGCAGCCCCATGATGGCGAGGACCAGGGCGAGCTCGAGGAGGGTGACGCCGCGTCGCATGGTGCGACAGTAGGCGCGTCGAGCCGCTGAACCGGCACCCAATATTCGCGGTCGGCTGCGGGAAATTGCGCGCCCTTGCCTGGCCGCGACCGGGGGGCGATACTAGCTCCCATCCCCCGGTGACTCTAACGGAAGGACGCGATCTGTTCACGCCGCAGCAGCTCTTCGGTGAGGTCGAGTCTTCTGCCGATGTCCTGAGCCACGCGCCCTTTCTGGAGCGCGCCCGGGACGAGCACGAGCGTGAGCGGGAGCTGCCCGCGCGGCTCGCGCTGGGCGCCTATCTCGTGTCGCGCCTGGTGGACCGGCTGCTGGTGCGAGATGAGGCGGATGGCGCGGCGGAAGGGATTCTGTGGCAGCTCGACGCTGTCCGCCGCCATTTGCGGGAGCTGCCGGCCGACTCGCCCGAAAGCGCTCACCTGCATGGCATCACGGACGCGATACCGGTCGGATCGCAGTCGCTGGCCAGCCTCAGGCTGAGCCTGATGGCGTATGCCTATTTTCTCGAGCACGAGGGCCGGCTCGAGGAAGCCGTCGAGATCCTGGAGCTGGCCGTCCGCACCCACGGCGGGGAGGTGCCCGCGGGCGACTTCGCGGCGTCGGCGCTGTTCGCCGGCCGGCTCAACCGATTGCTCGCGCGCTGGCCCGCGGCCACGACCTGCTACTCGGCCGCAGAGACCGCCGCGACCACCGTAGCCGACACGGTGCTCATGCTGCGCGCCCGACTGGGTCGCGGCGCGGTGCTGCGGGGGCAGGGCAATCATCCGCTCGCCCGGCAAATCGCCCAGGAAGTCGCAGTCAGCGCGGCGAGTGCCGGGCACCGCGAGGTCGAGGCCATGGCCTACGCCGATCTGGGCGTGGTGCTCATGAACGAGGGGCGTCAGGTCGAGGCCATCCAGGCCATCTACCAATCGTTCCTGTTGAGCGACGATCTGCTGCTCCGCACCCGGGCCCTCGGCGACCTGGGTGTGGCCCTGCTGGGTGTCGGTGCCGTGGAGGCGGCCCGCACCGCCTTCGACATCGTGCTCCGCTCGAAGAGCAGCTTCGGCGTGCGGCTCAACGCCGTGCTGGAGCTGATGGACATCGAATCGGCAGCCGGCAATCGGATGGCTTTCGAGCGGCGCCGGAGCGAGGGCGAGGCCGCACGCGGGCGCATGCCACCGAGCATGCTGGCCGACTTCTACTACAAGGCCGGCGTGGGCCTGGCCCGGTTCGGGCAGATCGCCCGCGCGCGCGATCTGCTCCTGGCGGGGCAGGAGCATTCCGAGAACTATCGTCTCAACGCGTGGTACTTCCGGTTCGAGCACACCCTCGCGAACCTGGCCGGGTGCGAAACCCGCGAGCCCAATCCCACCCTTGTGGAGGCCGAGGCGCAGCCGCCGGCCATCCAGGAGGTGGCGATCGGGCTTCGCGATCTTGCCCTACAGGCGACTTAGTTGCGGGCGCCCTGCCCCTCGTCGAACGAGGGCTTGGGCTGATCCGACGGGCCGGTGGCGTCGCTGCGGGTGCAGGCGGTGGAGGCCATGCCCGCCAGGGTGAGTGACGCGAGCACGAGCCACTTGGTCGTAATACGCGACATGGGGAGCCCTTTCATCTGACGGTACGGTGCGGGGGTAGGGCCAGTCTACCGAGCGCTCCCCTGTCGGTTTAGGCCTTTTTTGCGACAAATAGGGGCCGTTTTGCGACATCTTCTCCTCGCCGCCGTGCCCGCCGAGCGCCTTTTTCGTCTCCGATCCCTCGATCCCGAGCGGTTTGTGTGGGAGGCTGTGGCCACGTGGCCCGAAGCCGTCGACGCCATTCGGGCCAAACCGGTGGAAATGGCCGTTGTGGACCCATTACTGGGCGGGTCCACCCCCCGGACGCACGGGATCGGCCGGCTCCGCCAGTTCTTCCCTTCGCTGCCGCTGCTGGTGTACACTGAGCTGGCCCCCGCTACAGCCGGGGTGCTGCTGGAGCTGGGGTCGGCGGGGATTCGGCGGGTGGTGGTGCACCGGTTCGAGGACGCTCCCGGCCCGCTCCGGAACGCCCTGCTGGCCGAGCTGGAGCAGAGCGCATCCCAACAGGTCATCCAGGTCATGGAGCCCATCCTGCGGGAGCTGCCGCCGGAGATTCAGACCGCGCTCGAGGCCATGCTGCACGCGCCCGATGACGGGCCGACGGTGACGGCCCTGGCGGAACGCGCTCGGCTCACCCGTCGCACCTGCGAGCGCTGGTTCACCAAGGTGGGACTGCCGTCTCCGCGGGTGGTGATGGTGTTGACCCGGCTGCTCTATGCCCACCGCCTGCTGCTCGACCCGGGCTATACCGTGGAAGACGTCGCGCTCAAGCTGGGCTACAGCAAGACCAAGACGCTGCAGATGCACCTCCGGGCGGCATTCGGCCTCACCGCGGGTGAGCTTCGGGTCTCGCTGTCGGTCGATGATGCTCTCGCCATGGTCACCAACCGCTATTTCACTCCGGCACGTCGCGCCGTGGCCTCATGAGTCCCCGCATCCTGATCGTCGATGACGAAGCGCCGCTTCGGCGGACCCTGGAGCGGGCGCTCAAAGGCATGGGCTGCGAGGTGGTGTCCGCCGGCGACGCCCACCTGGCGTATCAACTGCTGGATGAGACCGATGTGGATCTGGTGCTCCTCGACCTGCACCTGCCCCAGATGTCCGGCGCCACCTTCTATCTCGCGCTCACCCGGCGCTGGCCGCGGCTAGCGGACCGGATCGTGCTCATGACCGGCGACACCTTCGCCGAGCAGGACCACTGGCCCCCGGACCTCCGGCGCCGGCCGCTGCTGCTCAAGCCGTTCACGCTCGATGTGCTGCGGAACGTGGTCCTCGCCGCGCTCGAAGGGCCGCCCCCCGAGGGTCGGGCGAGCAACGGGCCCGCATGACCGCCGGCGTGGTGTCCGCTCCATCCGACCCGCTGGCCACGTTGCGGGAATACCGGACCCTGGCGCCGTGGGGGCTCCGAGATCTGGCCGCCCTCGCGGGCGGGATCCTGGACGCCTCGGGGGTGGTGCCGGTGAACGCCGCGGCGCGGGCGCGCCCCAGCGAGCGGACCATCCGCTTCTACGTCTCCCGCGGGCTGGTGAGCCCGCCCGAGGGCCGGGGTACCGCGGCGGTGTACTCCTATCGCCACCTGCTCCAGGTGCTGGCCATCAAGCTGCGTCAAATGGAAGGCGCCACGCTCGAGACCATGACCCGTGAGTTCGCCGGCCTGACCGGCGACCTCATCGAGCGGCGGGTGGCCGGTGTGCTGGGCACGGCGCTGCCCCGCCCCGAGCGCCTGGCCCTGCTCCAGGCCCCGGGAACCGGTCGAGGTCGGGTGGGCCGCGCGGTCCTGGGCTGGCTGGCCCCCGTGGAGTCGGCCGGTGGAACGGATACCGTGTGCCGGCGCATCGCCGTTACCCCGGGGATCGAGGTCCTGGTGGACGAGCAGCACCCGGTCATCCGACTCAACGGCGACGTCGCCGCCATCGCCGAGGCCGTCCGCCAGGCGCTCGCCGGACTGGTGGCGCCCTAACTTCCCTCCGCGCAAGGATCCACCATGCTCGCCATGCTCGTCCTTCTCGGGATCGTCGTGCTCGTGGTCCTGTGGATCATCGGTGCGTACAACGGCCTGATCGCGCTCAAGAACAAGGTGACCAACGCCTGGAAGCAGATCGACGTGCAGCTCAAGCGCCGCCACGATCTGATTCCCAATCTGGTCAATACCGTGAAGGGCGCCATGGACTTCGAGCGCAACACGCTGGAGGCGGTGATCGCCGCGCGCAACAAGGCGGTGAACGCGACCGGCGTGGCGGCCACCGCCAAGGCTGAGGGCGAGCTCACCCAGGCGCTCGGCCGACTGTTCGCGCTGACCGAGGCGTATCCCGACCTCAAGGCCACCGGCAACGTGGCGCAGCTCCAGGAGGAGCTGACCAGCACCGAAAACAAGATCGGGTTTGCCCGCCAGCTCTACAACGACGTCGCCACCGAGTACAACACCCGCCAGGCCACCTTCCCCACCATGCTCGTGGCCGGCCTGGCCAAAGCCACGCCCGCCGAGCTGTGGCAGATCACCGACGACACCGAGCGGGCCGTTCCGACCGTGGATCTCTCGACCACCAAACCGGCGCCGTGACCGAGGCGGCGAACCTCTTCGCCCAACAGGAATCCAACCGCCGCCGCTCCACCTGGCTCGTCATCGGCTTCATCGTCTTCTTCGCGTGGGTCGGCTTCGGCGGCGACCTGGCGTTCGGATTGCTCACGGCCGACGCGCCGCCGGGCGAATACCATCACGTGGTCCCGGTCCTGGGCATCGTCACCACCCTCGTCGCGGGCGGCATCTGCTGGTACTCCTGGCGGTTCGGCGCCCGGCAGGTGCTGTGGTCCACGGGGGCGCGGGAAGTGACCGAGCCCGCGACGCCGGAGGAGCGCCAGCTGGTGAACGTGGTGGAGGAGATGGCCATCGCGTCGGGTCTACCCAAGCCGAAGGTGTACATCGTCCCGGACGACGATCCCAACGCGTTCGCCACCGGGCGCGACCAGGCCAGCGCCAGCATCGCGGTGACGCAGGGCCTCCTCCGCACCCTCAACCGGGAGGAGCTGCAGGGCGTCATCGCGCACGAGATGGCCCACGTGCAGAACCTGGACGTGCGGCTCATGACGCTGCTGGCCGGCATGGTGGGCGCGATCGCGCTCATGTCGGATGGCATGGGCCGGATGCTCCGGGGCTCGCGCGGCGTGCGCCTGGGCGGCGGGAGCGGGCGCGACCGCGACAAAGGCGGCAACCCGCTCGCCATCGTGCTGCTGGTGTTCTGGCTGCTGACGCTGATCGTGGCCCCGATCGTCTCCCGCATCCTGGCCATGGCGGTGAGCCGGAAGCGGGAGTATCTGGCTGACGCCACCGGGGCGCAGTTTACCCGCAACCCGCTGGCGCTGGCCTCGGCGCTGGAAAAGCTCGAGGCGGCGAGTGCGCCGACCCAGGCCATTACCCGGGGCGCCGCGCACCTCTGCATCGTGGACCCCGCACCGGGCGTGCTGGCCGCGCGAGAAGGTTTCTTCGCGGACACGCTGGCGTCGCACCCGCCTATCCGCCAGCGCATCGCTCGCCTGCAGGGGATGGGATACCTCGGCGCGGTACCGGCCCACCAGTCGTAGCGCTCCGCTACGCGGCTCCCGAAACCAACCTGATCATCTCGGCGGTAAAGCTTCCCGGATCGAAGGGCAGCTCGACGACGCGGTCGGCTCCGGCCGCGCGCGCCGCGGTGCCGTCGCCGGCCACCAGGGCCACCAGGCGCCAGTCGCGCGCGTCGGGCGGGTCGAACCCGCCCAGCGGGTGGGCGCCGGCGGCATCCGTGCCGCCCAGGACCACCACCAGCGCCAGGCCCAGGCGACCGGTGGCCTGACGCAGATCGTCCACCGACCCGCAGCGCTCCACGGTGAATCCCGCGTGCCGGAGCAGCAGGTCCACCACCCGCGCCAGATCCTCCTCGGCCACCAGCACCAGCGCTGTGCCACGGGGCTCGATCGCCGCCGCGGGTTGGCCGGCCGCCTCGAGGTCTACCATGCGCACGCCCGGCAGGTAGGCCTTGGTGCGCACGTCGCGCAGGTCACCCACCTGGCGGACCAGGTCACGAATCCGTCGAAGCGCGGTCTGGATGTTGCGCAGCGTCTGCTGCCGCTGCGCCAGGGGCAGCTCGGGCTCGGCGAGCAGCAGCTCGAGATCCGCCGAGGCGGACATCAGCGGGTTGTTGATGTTGTGGTGCAGCGTGACCGTGAGCTCGCCGGCCGCGGCGAGGCGCTCGGCCCGGACCAGGTCCTGCTCGGCGGCGGCCAGTGCCTTCCGGAGCTCGCGGTTGCGGCGGACCCGCTCGAGCACCTGGGGCAGCAGCTCGAGCAGCGAGTGGTCCTTGGCCAGATAGTCGTCGGCGCCCAGGCGAAGCGCCGCGGCCGCGAGCGACTCGTTGCCGTGGGCCGTGATCACGATGACGGCGGGCGGGTGAGGCCGAGCCCGAACCGTCTCGAGGACGTCCAGGCCGTTGGCATCGGGGAGCTGGTGATCCAGCAGCACGATGTCGGCGTCATCCATGGCCTCGAGCCCTTCGCGGCCGGTGGTGACGTGGGTGGCAGGGCCGAAGCCCAGCGAGCGGACCACGTGCATCACCAGACGGGCGACGGTGTGATCGTCGTCCACGATGAGGATCCGCGGGCCGGGCGCCTCAGCCATGCGTGGGCACCGCGCCTTCGCGGAAGCCGACCCGCGCGAACTTTTCCCATCCGGTCTTGCCTCGCCACGCGTCCCACAGCCCCCGCAGGCGCCAGTACAGGGTGAGCTGGCGATAGCCGAAGTTCTCCAGCACGGCATACAGCAGCAGCACCAGCACGTCCCGGCGGCGACCGAACGGCAGCAGCCCGCGCTGGAGCCGGTCCGACAGCCCGAAGCGGAAACGCCACGCCCCCACCAGCACGGCGAACAGGTTGACGGCGACGCCGTAGCCAAGCGACGCGAGCAGAAAGGCCCACAGGTAGGGATAGCTGATGAGGGAGGCGTGCAACGCCCGCTCCATGATGAAGAGCACGAGCAGCAGCGCGTAGCCGCCCAGCTCGACGAGCGGCCCCAGGTACTCGAAGATCCAGAACGCGGGCAACGCGAGCCATCCGATGCGGCCGTACTGGCGGCGCCAGAGCATGGCCCGGTGGTAGCGCAGGGACTCACGCAGCCCCCGGTACCAGCGGCCTCGTTGCTTGCGCAGGGAGTCGAGCGTCTCAGGAACCTCGGTCCAGGCCACGGGGTGGGGCAGGAAGGCGATGCGCCGCCCCTGCAGCTTGTCCCGGACGTAGCGGTGCAGGCGGACCACGATCTCCATGTCCTCGCACACGGTGCCCAGCCGCTGACCGACGTACTCCTCGGTCAGCCGGTGGCGAATGAACGGGGTGAGATACCCGCCGGCCCGGATCACCGCTTCCTTCTCGAACACCGCGAAGACGCCGCTCAGGATCAGGATGGTGTCCAGCCGGTCGAGCGCGGTCCGGCCGGTGGTGAACGAGCGCAGGTACTCCACCATCTGGAACCGGGCGAGCGGGCGGGCCGGCAGGCCGACCCGGACCACGCGGCTGTTGCGGATGGTGCAGCCGTTGGCGATGGCAACCTGTCCGCCGACGGCCACCACTCTCGGGTCTTCCTGGACCACGCGCATCAGCTCCTTGAGCGCGTGCTGGTCGAGGATGGAGTCCGCGTCGAGGGACACGAAGTAGGGCGTGGTGGAGGCGTTGATGCCGGTGTTCAGCGCGTCGGCCTTGCCGCCGTTCTCCTTGTCGATCACCAGCAGACGTGGCACCGCTTCCGAGGCGTAGAAGCCGCGCACCGGCGCGTGGGCCACGCTCGTGTCGACGAAGCGCTCCACGCGTTCGAGCCCGAATTCGGCAATCACCCGCGCCAGAGTTCCGTCCCGGGAGCCGTCGTT
>DASSMN010000438.1:0-4258 GCA_035688885.1 Gemmatimonadales bacterium | reverse complement strand
GATGGTGTTCTCGTACATGTCGAGCGGCGCCGGGTCGGTGGCGGTGGCGGCGCGCCCCGCCTTGCCGAGGACCGAGGCTACCTCCGGGAAGGTGGCGATAATGCTGTCCTGGCGGCGCATGATCGCCACCGCCTGGGCGATGGAGACGCCGGGGACCGTCGTCGGCATGAAGAGCAGCGACCCTTCGTCGAGCGGCGGCATGAACTCGCTCCCCAAGCGACTCCAGGGAAGGACCGTCGCGGCGAGCACCAGGACCGCACCAGTCACGACCTGCCAGGGGTAGCGCAGGACCCGCTCGATGACCGGTCTGTAGACCCGCATCAACCAGCGGTTCACAGGATTGGATTCCTGTGGACGGACCTTCCCACGCACCAGGTAACCCATCAGGACGGGCACGAGCGTGATGGACAACAGCGCGGCGCCCGCCATGGCGAAAGTCTTCGTGAAGGCGAGCGGCTTGAACAGCCGGCCCTCCTGCTGCTCCAGCGAGAACACCGGCAGGAACGAGACGGTGATGATAAGCAGCGAGAAGAACAGCGGCGGCCCCACCTGCTGTGTGGCCTCGAGCACGACCTCCCAGCGCGGTCGGTCTCCCGCGCGCTCCAGGTGCTTGTGCATGTTCTCGATCATGACGATCGCGGCGTCCACCATTGCCCCGATCGCGATCGCGATCCCGCCCAGGCTCATGATGTTGGCGGTCACGCCGATGGCGCGCATCACGAGAAACGAAACCAGGATACCGAGCGGCAACGTGACGATCGCCACCAGCGCCGAGCGCAGGTGCAGCAGAAAGAGCACGGCGATCGCCGCGACGATGAGCGACTCCTCGAGCAGCGTGCGTTGCAGGTTGCCGATCGCGCGATGGATCAGGTCAGAGCGGTCGTACACGGGGACGAGGCGAACTCCGGCCGGCAAGGTGCGCTGGATCTCGGCGATGCGCGTCTTCACCGCCTCGATGGTCTTCAGTGCGTCCGAGCCGAATCGCATGATCACGATGCCGGCGACGACCTCGCCGCGGCCGTTCAGGTCGGCGGCGCCGCGGCGCGGTGCCGGCCCGATGTGCACCGTGGCCACGTCGGACACGCGGATCGGCGTGCCGCTCATGGTCGAGCCGACCGCGACGTTCCCGATGTCGTCCACTGTCCGCAGGTAGCCGAGCCCCCGGATCATGTACTCTCTGCCGCCCATCTCGATGACCCGCGCGCCGACGTCGGCGTTGTGGGTGCCGATCGCCTGAACGACGCGCATCACCGGGATGTTGAAAGCCCGCAATCGCTCGGGATCCACTTCGACCTGGTATTGCTTCACGAAACCGCCGAGGCTCGCCACCTCCGAGACCCCCGGAACGGCGGTCAACTGGTAGCGGACGTACCAGTCCTGCAGCGTTCGGAGCTGCGCCAGGTCGAGCGAGTCGCTCTCGAGCACGTACTCGAACACCCAGCCGACGCCGGTCGCATCCGGCCCCAGCGTCGGCTCGACACCCCCTGGGAGCCGTTGCCGGAGGCCATTCATGTACTCGAGCACCCTGGAGCGCGCCCAGTAGAGGTCGGTCCCGTCCTCGAACAGCACGTACACGAGCGAGAGCCCGAAGAACGAGAACCCGCGCACCGCGCGGGTGCCGGGCACCTTGAGCAGCTCCGAGGCGATGGGGTAGGTGACCTGATCTTCCACGATCTGCGGTGCCTGCTCGCTGAATTCGGTCTGGATCACGACCTGGACATCGGAGAGATCGGGCAGGGCATCCACGGGAGTCGTCCGGACGGCCCACAGTCCCGCGAGCACGAGGGCGACCGTGCCGAGCGACACGAGGAACCGGTTCCTGAGCGACCAGGCAATGACGTTGGCGATCATGGCCTGGGCTCCTTCTTGGGCTGTTCCATGTTCATCCCGGGCATCCCCGCCATCCCACCGCCGCCCGCGAGGCGCGACTCCGCGTCGATGAGGAAGTTGGCGGACGCGGCCACCCGCTCGCCCTCCACGACACCGCGCAGGATCTGGAGGCGGCCGTCGGCGCGGCCGCCGATCGTCACTTCCCGCGGCTCGAGCATCCCGCCGGCGCCCTCGACGAACACCAGATTCCGCTCGCCGGTCTGGACGATCGCTTCCGCCGGGAGGCTGAGGAGGTCCCGTCCCAGGGTCGCTTCGAACAGTAGGGTGGCGTACATGCCGGGCTTGATAAGGCCCTGCGGATTGGCGAGCACGACCCGCACCCGCCCCGTGCGGCTCTGTGCCTCGACCATCGGCCACACAAAGCTCACCCGTCCCGCGAACGTCCGGCCGGGATAGGCGGCCAGCTCTACGTGGACCGGCGCCCCGACCCGGATCAGACCGAGGTCCTGCTCGAACACTTCGCCCTCGACCCAGACGGTCGAGAGATTGGCCAGGCGGTAGAGCTTCATCCCCGGCATGACGCCCTGTCCCGCGACCACCATCTTCTCCATCACGACGCCGTTGAACGGCGCAACCAGGGTCAGGTTCTTGGTCACCTCACCTGTATGCTCGAGACGATCGATCTGCTCGGCGGAGATGTCCCAGTACGCCAGACGCCGCCGGGCGGCGGCCACCAGATCCTGCGCGTTGCGCCACGCCTCCGGCGCCGTCGAATCGACGGACTGGGCGAGGTGGATGGCGGTGAGCAGCTCCTGCTGCGCCGACACGAGCATCGGGCTGTAGATGGCGAGCAGCGGCTGGCCGCGACGGACCGGGACGCCGGTCGCATCCACGAACAGCCGGTCCACGAATCCCTCGATTTTGGGCGTGATGTCGGCCAGATTGGGCTCCGCCGGCACCACCTGCCCCACCGTGCGGACCGTGCGGGTCAGCGGGCCGAGGGTGACCACGGTGAATCGGACGCCGATGGCCCGGGCCTGGTCGGCGGTCAAATGCACCGCCTGACGGTCCGCCGCGGCGGTGTCCGATGCGCCCCCTCCTGCACTCATGCGCGCGTGTTCTTCGGCGGTCATGCCGGCAGGAGCCGGCTTGGCGCGGCATGCCGCGGCCACCAGGAGGCCGGCCAGCCCGGCCACGACGACGCGCTTCATAGTTCTCCTCCCGTCAACGCGATCAGCTCGCCCACGGCCTGCTGGTAGTCGGCGAGCAGACGGATGGTTTCGATTTCGTACCGGTTCACGGTCATCTGATTGTCCACGAGCTGCATGAACGACACGCGACCGACGCGATAGCTGCCGAGCGCGGCCTGGACCGCCCCGCGCGCCTGCGGCAGGATGCTGCTGCGATAGAGACGGGCGAGGTCGGCATCGCGCACGGCGCGCGCCCGCGTCTCGACGACGCGGGCGATCGTTTCGTTGCGCAGGTTCAGCAGCTCGGCCGACGACATGTCGCGCATCGCGGCCATCTGGCGCCGCATCGGCAGCTGGCGGCTGCCGGCGAAGATCGGCAACGTGATGCCCACCATCAGGCTGACCATGTTGTCGTAGGCGGGCCGGGCCTGATAGGCGACGCCGACCTGCAGGTCGGGATAGAGCTCGCGTCGCGCGCCGGCCAGGGCGGCGTCCGCGGCCGAAACGCGCTCGGCGCCGGCGCGGAGTGCGGGGCGATGGGTGAGGGCCAGGGCGATGAGCGTATCAGTCGCCGGCACTTCCGCGCCCGGCTCCGGTAATTCGACAGCCGGGATGGGGACGCCCGCCTCGCGGCCGAGTAAGGCGTTGAGCCGCGCGGCCATGGCTACCCGCTCCTGCTCCATGCGGGTGATTTCCTCGCCCATGCGCGCGACTTCCACCTGCGCGCGCAGCACGTCCTGCTGCACGGCATCCCCGACGGCGTACATCGTCGTACTCACCTGGAGAAAGTCGCGCAGCAGGCCCTGGGTGCGGTGCATCACGTCGAGCGAGCGGTCGGCCGCGGCCACCTCGAAGTAGGCCATGCGGACCTGGGCGGCGAGCATCAGGCCCTGGTCCTCGGCATCCGCCCGAGCCGCGCCGGCGGTATGCTCTGCGGCGCGGCGCGCGCTCCCGAGCTTGCCGGGCCACGGGAGCATCTGCATGAGCTGCACCTGGTTCATCGTCATCGGGTCCATGGTCGACCCGAATTCGGACGCCATCCGGTTCATGAGGCCGAACTGGAGCTGCGGATCGGGCAGGGCACCTGCGGGCCCCACGCGCTCGGCGGCCGCACGCGCCGAGGCGTCGGCGGCGCGGAGCATCGGGTTGGCCTCCAGCGCGATACGCACCGCCTCGGACACCTGCAGGGTGTCGGCCTGCGCGGCCGCGCGGCTCGCCACACTCGCGACGAGCAGTGC
>DASSMN010000403.1:0-3696 GCA_035688885.1 Gemmatimonadales bacterium | reverse complement strand
GGCCCGGCCTGACCGAGCACGTTGCCCGGGCCGTCGATCGGTCCAAGGGTCACCAGGATGAGCACATCGTCCACCTGCCGATTGAGCGCCGGCGAGTTGTCGCCGCACTGCCCCGCGGTCGCCGAGAGCTGCACGTTGGGCACGTCGCCCACGATGAGACCTTCCCAGCGATGGCGGGCCGCCTCGAACGCCTCGCCCTGGGCCGGGGTGGTATCGGTAAGGAACTGGAGCTCGATGGTGAACGGCGAGACGCCGGTCTCGGTGAAGGATGTCGAGAGGGTGGTGTTGGCAACGGTGGCGGTGACCGGAATGGGCCCGGCGCCCAGGATGGTGAGCGAGGACGCGGCCCGCCCGTCGGCCCCGGTGACACTGGTGGGGGAGCCGAGGGTGCCGAGCTGCGGCTCGACGGTGAAGCCCACAGTGATGCCGGCCACTGGGTGGCCCGTGGCGTCATTGACCTGAACGGTGAGCGGCGTGGCGACGGTCTGCCCCAGGTTGGCGGTTTGCCCATCGCCTGCCACCTTCTGAACCTGGGTGGGAGTCTGGTTCACCGTGATGACGGCCGTGGCGCTCACCGAGCCCGAGGTCGCGGTAATGGTCGCCGAGCCGCTGCCGGCCGCCGATACGAGTCCGGTGCTCGTCACCGTGGCCACGCCCGCATTGCTGGACGACCAGGTGATCGACGGCGAGGCGATGGTGGCGCCATCCTGATCGGTGACCACGGCCGTGAGCTGCTGGGTTTCACCCACGGCGTTCAGTGTCGCCGTCGTAGGGCTGACGGTAATGTCCCCCGGCACCTTGGTGTCGGTGGCGCCGCCGCCACCGCACGCAGGGAGCAGCAAGGCGGCGAACAGCAGCGGGTGCCGGGCGAATCGGCGCGGGCTGAGCGGCATGCGTGGCACCGGTGAAGGAGGGCTACCGCCACCCGGTCGGTCGGGCGGGGGTGCGTCAGAGGCGACCGGAAGCTAACCTATGGCGCGGCAGGCCAGCCAGTCGGACCGTCGTCACGCGGCTGGGCGCATGATATTCTGGTTAAATGACTGCTCATAATTCTCTCAAAGGCAGATACTTAGCAGCTTCCACATAACCTGACTTCTCACCGAGCGATCCCATATGACCTCGACGGCTGCCCCTGCTCACGCGCTGGATGTGCGCTCGACAGCGGAAATTCGAGCCCTGTTTCCGGCGCTCGAGCGACGCCACCGGAGCCACCCCGTTGCCTACTTCGACGGGCCCGGCGGCACCCAAGTGCCCAGGGCCGTCGCCGAGGCGGTCCGCGATTACCTGCTGCATCACAACGCCAACACCCACTGGCACTACCCCACCAGCGAGGAGACCGATCGGATCCTCGCGCAGGCGCGCAGCAGCGTGGCCGACCTGCTGGGCGCCACACCAGCGGAGATCGTGTTCGGCGCCAACATGACAACGCTGACCTTCCATCTGGGGCGCGCATTGGGCCGCGGCTGGGGCCCGGGCGACGAGGTGGTGGTCACCGAGCTGGACCACCACGCCAACGTGGCGCCCTGGCGCGCGCTCGAGCGCGAGCGCGGCATCACCATCCGGGTCGTTCCGCTGGCGCTCGACACGGGCGAGCTCGACTGGGCCGCCTTGGAGCGCGTCTTTAGCCCGCGGACTCGACTGCTGGCCATCGGCGCCGCGTCGAACGCCCTGGGCACGATCAGCGACGTGACCCGCGCCTGCGCCCTGGCGCGCGGTGCGGGCGCTCTCAGCTTCGTGGACGCAGTGCACTTCGCGCCCCACGTGCTGGTGGACGTCCGCGCCATCGGCTGCGACTTTCTCGCCTGTTCGGCCTACAAGTTCTACGGGCCGCACGTCGGGATCCTGTTCGGCCAGCAGGCGCGGCTCGAAGCGCTCGACGCCCCCAAGCTCGCGCCGGCTCCCGACACCGCGCCCGAGCGCTTGGAGACCGGCACGCTCGATCACGAGGGAATTGCCGGCGCGGGCGCCGCGGTGGAGTTCCTGGCGGGCCTCGCCGCCGGGGGCACCCGGCGCGAGCGGCTCCGTCGAGTGTACGCCGGCCTGCATCAGCGCGGTCAGGCGCTGGTCGAGCGGCTGTGGGAGGGCCTGGGCGGCATCCCCGGAGTGGTGCGGTACGGCCCGTCGCCAGCCCGTCCTCGCACCCCCACCGTGAGCTTCACGGTCGACGGACGCAGCAGCGAGGCGGTGGCCGTGGCACTGGCGGGCGAGGGGGTCTTTGTCTCCAACGGGGACTTCTACGCGACGACCGTCGTCGAGCGGCTGGGCCTCACGGAGCAAGGCTTGGTGCGCGCGGGCTGCGCCTGCTACACGACCGCGGACGAGATCGATCGCCTGGTCGCGGGGGTAGCGGGCCTCAGGCGGGCGTAATCGCGCTCGGCGCCAGCGCCGAGCGGGCCTGGTGGGCCAGCTCGAACGCGAGCGCGGGCGACTCGGCCAGACAGTTGAGGTGGCCCATCTTCCGACCCGGCCGAGGCTCGGCCTTGCCGTACAGGTGCAGGCGGACGCCGGGCAACCTGAGCGCCTCGGCCCAGCGCGGCTCGCCGGCCTGCCACAGGTCGCCCAGGAGGTTGATCATAGTGACGGGTGACAGCAGGCGCGGCTGGCCCAGAGGCAGATTGCACAGTGCCCGAAGCTGCTGCTCGAACTGGTCTACCGTGCACGCATCCATGGTGTAGTGGCCGCTGTTGTGCGGACGCGGCGCCATCTCGTTGACGAACAGCTTTCCCCCGTTGGCCACGAACAGCTCCACGCCCAGCACTCCGGTGTACTCCATGCGCTCGGCGACCCGGACCGCCAGGTCGCGCGCGTCGTCCATGAGCCCGGGCGCGACGCCGGCCGGCACCACGGTCGTTTCGAGGATGCCGTCGCGGTGCCGATTTTCCCCCACCGGAAACGCCGCCACCTCGCCGCTCGCCGCACGCGCGAGGACCACCGAGACCTCGGTCTCGAGGGTGAGGCGCTCCTCGAGCACGCAGGCCACGCGGCCCAGCCGCTCGAATGCTGCGGCGGCCGAGGCCACGTCGGTGACCGGCACCTGACCCTTGCCGTCGTAGCCCAGCCGGCTGGTTTTGAGCAGGGCCGGCAGGCGCACGGTGGACAGCGCTTCGGTGAGCTCGCGGTCGTCGTGCACGGCGCGGAATGGGGCGGTGGCGAACCCCTGGTGGTGGAGGAATGTCTTTTCGGCGATGCGGTCCTGCGCGATGGCGACGGCCCGCACCGGGGGCCGAACCACCGTCCGCGCCGCCAACCGCTCGAGCGTGGCGGCCGGTACGTTCTCGAACTCGGTGGTGACGGCGCGGCAGGCGGCCGCCAGCTGGTCGAGCGCCGCCTGGTCGGCATAGCCGGCGCGGATGTGGCGATCGGCCACCGCGCCGGCGGGGCTGGCCGCGTCGGGATCGAGCACCACCACACGGTACCCCATGGATCGGGCCCGGAGCGTGAACATGCGGCCCAGCTGACCTCCGCCCACGACCCCTACGGTCTCGCCCGGCAGGATCACGCCGGCCCCGGCAGGGTAAGTCCGAGCACCCGCTGGGTCTGGCCGGCGCGGAACGCGTCCAGCCGGGCGGCCAGCCCGGTGTCGGTCACCGCCAGCAGGGCGACGGCATAGAGTCCGGCGTTATGCGCTCCGGCCGCGCCGATGGCGAACGTGGCCACGGGCACGCCGGCCGGCATCTGCACGATCGAGAGCAGTGA
>DASSMN010000303.1:0-3231 GCA_035688885.1 Gemmatimonadales bacterium | reverse complement strand
TCACTGGCAGGCCGTCGAGCGACTCGGCGCTCAGCGCAATGCCCACCTCCACCGGGTGGCCGGCCTTGGGGTCGGTCAGGACGTAGGTGCGGGCCTGGCCGTTGCCCAGCGCGACCGGGGCCCCGTAGCGGGCGCTCAGGCCGCCGGCGTGTCGGGCCGGGGCCGGGGAGCGCTGGATGTTCCAGGCGGCCGCGGCCGTGAGGGCAGCTACGGCCAGGATAAGACCGGTGCGCGTCGCGCGGGACGTACGAGCAGGCATGGCAGGCTCCAGGGCTGGGGTCGTGGGCTCGAGGCGTTTCCCGTCTGACGTGCGGTGGGGGCCAGGATTCTCACTCGCTCCCCGGCGCCCCCGCCGAGCGGTGTTCGAAGGGTTGCCGCTCACTGAACCGGTGCTATCCTGCACATTGGCAGCGCTCAGACGGAGCCAAGCAGAACCAGCACTGAAGGGAGTCGACGATGGCAAAGGTCCTCATGGTACTCACATCTCACGACCGGCTGGGCAACACCGGACAGCCCACCGGCTTCTGGCTGGAGGAGTTCGCGGCGCCCTACTACGTCCTGAAGGACGCAGGCGTCGATATCACGATCGCGTCGCCCAAGGGTGGGCAGCCGCCGATCGATCCCAAGAGCAACGACCCCAAGGCCCAGACGCCGGCCATGCAGCGGTTCCACCAGGATTCGGAGGCGCAGCGCGCACTGGCGAACACGGTCCGGCTGGCCAGCGTCTCGCCGGGCGATTACGACGCGGTGTTCTATCCCGGAGGCCACGGACCGCTGTGGGATCTGGCGGAGGACCGCGATTCCATCGGCCTGATCGAGCGACTGTACGCCGCGGGGAAGCCGGTGGCCGCGGTGTGCCATGGTCCGGCGGTGCTTCGCCGTGCCAAGGCCACCGATGGCGCACCGCTGGTCAAGGGGAAGGCGGTCACCGGGTTCGCCAACAGCGAGGAGGCCGCGGCCGGGCTGACCAGCGTGGTGCCGTTCCTGGTGGAGGATGCGCTCAAGGCCAACGGGGGGAACTACTCGAAGGCCGCGGACTGGGCCGATCATGCGGTGGCAGACGGGAACCTGATCACCGGACAGAATCCGGCATCCTCGGAGTCGACCGCCCGGCTGCTGCTCAAGCAGCTGGAGGCCGGGCTCGGTATGACGGCGGGCGCGGGAGCGCACCGCCGATAATCCCGGGAGCTGCCGGACCGGAGGGAAGAACCGCCGCCAGGAGATCGTCACTTCTGGCGGCGGTTCGCGTTTGAGCCACGTCGGGCACTACGGCGCAGGAGCTACCGCAGGCCGATCCGCTCCACCAGCTGCTGGAAGCGAGGATCACTCCGAAGCGGTTTGTACCCCGGATCCACGTGCAGGTAGATGAGCCCCGCCGACCGCACCTGAAACGCCCGCTCGAGGCAGCCGAAGGCGCGATCGAGATCCCCCACGGCCCCGTACGCCATCGCCATGATCTCCGACCGCACGTACTGGTGGCGCGATTCCTCGTCCAGCCGATGCAGGATTTCCTCCGCCTCCTCGCGACGGCCCAGCGGCGCGAGGGCCCGCACGATCAGGGCGTCGTAGGACCGCACGCTGGTCTCCATCCCCTGCCCTCGCTGGAACCACTGGAGGGCGGCCTCGGGATCACCCAGCTCCAGGTGGGCGGAACCGATGTCGAGATACGAGTACACGTAGTCCGCGTTCAAGTCCATGGTCTTTCGCGCCTGCGTGATCGACCCCGCATAGTCACCGCCGAATAGCAGAAAGCGCCCCAGCCAGCGGCTGTACACGGCGTGAAGGGGATCCAGGATGAGCGCCTTCCGCATCTCCTCGATCGCTTCGGCCAGGCGCCCGACGGTGGGAAGCACGCTGCCGAAGGCCCAATGCGCCTCCGCGTGGTTCTCGTTCAGCGTCACCGCGCGGCGGAGCTGCCGCTCCGCGCCGGCGAAGTCCCACTCGTACCAGCACAGCACCTTGCCCACCGAGGTGATCGCCTCGACCAGGTCGGGATCGTGCTGCAAGGCGCGGGTCGCGGCCGCCTTGGCCCGAGGATAGGCGTCGTCGGGCACCACGAAGTCGTCGGCGAGCTGGGTCCAGCAGTCGGCGATGCCGGCATACGACCGCGCGTAGCCCGGATCCTGGAGCAGCGACTGCTGGAACAGGTCGAGGGCCTTTCGGGTCGAGGGCTCGGTGTCCTTGTTGAACACGAAGCGGCCCTTCAGGTACAGCGTGTAGGCCTCGATGTTCTTGGCCGGCGCCACCAGGGTGTCGGCATCGCTGCCCAGCCGCAGCTTGAGCGCGTCCACGATGGCGCGAGAGATCTCGTCCTGGATGGCGAACACGTCCTCGAGCTGACGATCGTAGGTCTCGGACCAGAGGTGATAGCCGTCGCCCACGTTGATGAGCTGGGCGGTAATCCGCACTCGGCTCCCGACCTTCCGCACGCTCCCTTCCAGCACGGAGCTCACGCCCAGCTTCTCGCCGATCTCGCGGATGTCCACCTCCTTCCCCTTGAAGGTGAAGGAGGAGGTGCGCGACGCTACCTGAATGCCGGGGACCTTCGCCAGCGCGTTGATGATTTCCTCGGTCATGCCGTCGCTGAAGTACTCGTTCTCGGGATCGGCGCTGCGGTTGGCCAGCGGCAGCACGGCGATCGCCTTGCGGGCCGGGGATGCGGGGGGCGTCCGGACGGCCGCCGTCGCCTGCCCCGACGAGCCGATGCCGTTGAGCTGGCGCAGGGCCTCCACGAACGCTCCCGCGGTGGCGAAGCGGTCCACCGGTGTCCTCGCCAACGCTCGGGACAGTACGTCGTCCACCGCCTGAGGCACATCCCGGGTGATCCGCACCTTGGGCACCGGGGACACGAACCGCTTGGCGATGACGGCCTGGGCGGTGGCGCCGGTAAAGGGCGGCTCGCCGGTGAGCATCTCGTACAGGACGCAGCCCAGGCTGTAGAGATCGGTGCGGCCGTCGATGTCGCCTTCGCCCGAGGCCTGCTCGGGGCTCATGTAGGTGGGGGTGCCCACGACCATGCCGGTCTGGGTGAGCGACCCGTCGGCGCTCAGCGCCTTCCCGATGCCGAAGTCGGCCACCATCGCCGAGCCCTCGTGCAGCAGGATGTTCTCCGGCTTGATGTCCCGGTGCACCACCTGCTGTCGGTGAGCGTAGTCCAGCGCCGACGCGACCTCGCGGGTGATGGCCAGGGCGTCGGCCAGGGGGAGCTGGCGCTCGCGCTGGATCCGCTCC
>DASSMN010000298.1:0-2602 GCA_035688885.1 Gemmatimonadales bacterium | reverse complement strand
ACGACGATGACAGGGGTGAGGAGGGCCCAGCACCACCACCAGGGCATGTTGCCCAGGAGGGCGCGCCACCAGCCGCCGGGGATCCCCTGCAGCTGGTCGGCGACGTAACCCTTGCTCGACTCGAGGAGGCCGAGCAGGGTCCACGCAGACAAGGCGAGGACAGGAGCGGAACGGAAATACGGGCGGCCGGACGCGAATGCCATGCGAAGGGGACGGCGAGGGCGGCTTCGGCCGCACTGGTCTCCTGACGCCCGGAGCCCCGAGTCGAGCTCGACGGAGCCGTTGGCCGAGGTGAGTAGGCCGAGGCGCCCCCGTGGTTTGGGACGCCTCGGCCTGGCCCACGCGGCCACCTGCGCGCCGGGTTACCGGGTGGCGGTCTGTGCGAAGAAGTCGTCCGCCGCCTTCCGGATCTCCTCCGGCGTCATGTCCTGGGTATGCTGCGCCAGCCACCAGCGGTGGCCGAACGGATCCTCGATGAGGCCGCTGCGGTCACCCCAGAACTGATCGGTCAGCGGCATGATGGCCCTGGCCCCGGCATCCAGCGCCCGCTTCCAGGACGCGTCGACGTCGTCTCCATAGATGAAGAACGCGACCGACGTGCCGCCCATACTCGCGGGGCCGCGGGCGCCCTGGTCCGGCATCTCTTCACCCAGCATCACCACCGAGTCGCCGATCCGGATCTCGGCGTGCATGATCTTTCCGTCCGGGCCCGGAAAGCGCATGATCTCTTCCGCGCCCAGCGCCTTCTGATAGAAGTCGATGGCCTGGGCCGCGCCCGCTACGACCAGGTGGGGCGTGACCGTGTGGTATCCCTTGGGAACGGCTTGGGCTTTCTTCGCCATGATGGCACCTGCTGTTGAAAGGGACTGGCAATATTTGAAGTACCGCACGCGCGAGCAACCTCGAGCGTCCCGCATGTGAACATCCGAACGTCACGATTTCGTCAGCGGGGTGTCCGGATCGGTCCCAGGGCTCGGAGCGCCCGTAATCGCCGCCCTCGCACGGATTTGTGCTCCTGTTCGGCGGGTTCGCGGTGCCGCCGTCGGACTACCGCTCTCACGATTACCGGGCTCGCCGTTCCCCTCGAGCGCCGCCCGCCGTGGTAACCCGGGTGAGGCCGTCCGGCGCACCTTTTCAACGTAGGTCCCGTCACCGCTTGTGAAGTGTCCCGGTATTAGGGTGGGGTCAGGTTGTCGCATTCACCCCTGAGCTGGAGGCACACGTATGTTGTGGCTCGCGGTCATTCTCTTCATTGCCTGGCTCCTCGGTTTCGTGGTATTCCACGTGGCCGGTGGGCTGATCCACATTCTGCTGGTCATCGCCATCGTCGTGTTCATCTTCAACCTCCTCTCCGGCCGCCGCACGGTGTGACCGCGGCGGGTCTCGAGGGCGACGGCGCGAGCGCCGGTCCGCGAGTGGGACCAGACATACCATGGCCTGCAAGGCGCAGGGCCCGGTGCCTGAGGTCAGGCACCGGGCCTTTGTTCTAGCGGAGCCTTGGAGCAGCCGAGTCGCGATTCTCCTCCGGGATCGCGCTCCCATTCCACTCTTGCGGTCCAGTGCGCTCTGCTCACCTTCCGTCCGCCCGTCCACCCGTCCACCCGTCCACCCAGCAGGTGGGCAAGCCACCCCGGCGAGCGGGGTGGCTTGTCAGCGGAGGGGCAACGACTGCGGAGATTCGGCGGAGATACTGTCCCGTCTGCTATGAGATACGCAGTCCCGGTCGCCGGGTTCTCACGGAGTGCCAAAAGCTGCGCTTCCTGGGGCGCCGTGGCCCATTCCCTTGGGCCGAATCGGACACCATAGTATCTCGGCTACTCAACGACGGAGGACGTTGCCATGCGGGACCTTCGGATCATCGCGCTGCTGTCGCTCGCGCTGGTGCTGCCGCTTCGCTCGGCCGCGGCTCAGGAATGGGTGCGGCCCGACCGACTGCCGGTGGGCTTCAGCGTGACGGCGGTGTCAGAGGACGGCCGCTATCTCACCATGGATGACGGCCGCACCTGGGAAGTGGACATCTCCGATCGTGCCACGACGGGATCGTGGGCGGTGGGCGACTTCCTCGCGCTGCGCCGGATCTCGGCGCCGCGGGGAGACTACGAGTGGCTGTTGCTGCGCCGCGGCGAGCTGGATCAGCAGGCGGCGGTGCGGCTGGTGGGCCGTCGGCCCGGCGGCTCGACGACCACGGCGTCCACGCAGTAAGCGCGGCTCACACCGCCGCCAGCCGAGGCGCCAGCTCCTCCAGCCGGGTGTGAAACGGCGTGAGGAGCTCGGCGCCCTCGCTGTGGACCGCCACCAGATCGCAGTGGCGCAGCCCGCCCCGGCCGTCGAGGTAGACCGCCGGCTCCAGGTTGAACACCATCCCCGGCTCCAGCACATCGGAAGAACGCGGGTGCAGGCGCGGCCGCGCGTTGTGGTCGATGGCCGCGAAGCCCACGCCGTGGCCTGTGCCATGCCGAAATGCCGCCCCCAGGCCTCGGCTGGCCAGCTCGTCGCGCGCGGCCCGGTCCACCTCGCTGGCCCGCACGCCCGGTGCAACCGCATCGAGCGCCGCGCGCCGCGCGGCGAGCACCGCCTCGAACAGATCGCGCGTGCCGTCCTC
>DASSMN010000563.1:0-2683 GCA_035688885.1 Gemmatimonadales bacterium | reverse complement strand
CGGGGCGCTGGACCCGTACGCCGACCCGGGCCTGCCCGAGCACCTGCCGCGGCCCACCGACGTCGACCCGGCGGCCGAGAAGCGGGCCGAGCGCCAGGTCGCGGGACTCTTCGGCCTGTCCGTGGTCTTCACGGTCCTCTTCGTCGTCGCCTACTTCGTCTTCCAGGTCGGCGACAGTCCGTCGACGGTGATGGGCCTCGGCGCCTCCAACGCCTTCCTCGGCCTCACCCTCGCCGGCGCCCTGCTGTGCATCGGCGTCGGCGCCATCCAGTGGGCCCGCAAGCTGATGAGCGACGTCGAGATCGTGGAGTACCGCCACCCGGTCAGCTCCAGCGACGAGGACCGCGAGGAGACCCTGGCCGCGCTGAACCTCGGCGTGGAGGAGTCCGGCATCGGCCGCCGCCCGCTGATCCGCAACTCCCTGCTCGGCGCCGCCGGCGCCCTGGGCCTGCTGGCGATCATCCCGCTGCGCGACCTCGGCACCCTGCCCGGCGACAAGCTCTACCACACGGTGTGGAAGAAGGGCATGCGCGTCGTGCAGGACGTCGACGGCAGCCCGATCAAGCCCGTCGACATGGAGGTCGGCCAGCTGGTCAACGGCGAGCCGGCGGTGTTCTTCGAGAACAACGCCGACGGCGAGCCGGAGTACGAGGGCGTCGAGCTCAACCAGGAGAAGGCCAAGGCCGCCGTCATCATCGTGCGGATGCAGCCCGACGACATCAAGCCGGCCAAGGGCCGCGAGAACTGGGGCGTCGAGGGCATCCTCTGCTTCTCCAAGATCTGCACCCACGTCGGGTGCCCGATCTCGCTGTGGGAGCAGCAGACGCACCACCTGCTGTGCCCCTGCCACCAGTCCACCTTCGACCTCGCGGACAACGGACGGGTCATCTTCGGCCCGGCCGCCCGGTCGCTGCCGCAGCTGCCCCTGGCGGTCGACGACGAGGGCTACCTCGTGGCGACCAGCGACTTCACCGAACCGGTCGGACCTAGCTTCTGGGAACGTGGGTGATCTGAGCGATGCGACCATTCGCCAAGTCCAACGGAACGACGGCCGCCAAGGCCAAGAAGAAGAACCCCGTCGGCGGCGCCGCCACCTGGGCCGACGACCGGCTCGGCCTCGCCAGCCTGGGCAAGAAGCAGCTGCGCAAGGTCTTCCCCGACCACTGGTCCTTCATGCTCGGCGAGATCGCGCTGTGGAGCTTCGTGGTCCTGCTGCTCACCGGCGTGTTCCTGACCCTGTGGTTCCGCCCGAGCATGGCCGAGGTCGTCTACGACGGCTCCTACGACCAGCTGCGCGGCATCCACATGTCCGAGGCCTACGCCTCGAGCCTGGACCTGTCCTTCGACATCCGTGGTGGCCTGCTGATGCGGCAGATGCACCACTGGGCCGCGATGCTGTTCGTCGCCGCCATGATGATCCACCTGCTCCGGGTGGCGTTCACCGGTGCGTACCGCAAGCCCCGCGAGCTCAACTGGGTGATCGGCTGCCTGCTGCTCCTGCTCGGCACGCTCGAGGGCTTCACCGGCTACTCGCTGCCCGACGACCTGCTCTCCGGCACCGGCATCCGGGCCGCGGACGGCTTCATGAAGGCGTCCCCGGTGATCGGCACCTACATGTCGTTCTTCCTCTTCGGCGGGGAGTTCCCGGGTGACTCGATCATCCCGCGGATGTACACCGCCCACGTGCTGCTGATCCCGGGCATCCTGATCGCCCTGATCACCGCCCACATGCTGCTGCTCGTGTACCACAAGCACACGCAGTGGCCCGGCCCAGGCCGCACCGAGAAGAACGTCGTGGGCTACCCGATGCTCCCGGTGTACGCCGCCAAGGCCGGCGGGTTCTTCTTCATCGTCTTCGGCGTGCTCGCCCTGATGGGCGGCCTGCTCAGCATCAACCCGGTGTGGCGCTTCGGTCCGTACAACCCGGCCGAGGTGACCGCGGGCTCCCAGCCCGACTGGTACATGGGCTGGCCCGACGGCGCGCTGCGGATCATGCCGGGCCTAGAGTCCCACCTGTTCCAGGGTGCGGGCGGCATCCCCGGAGTGACCATCTCGTGGAACGTGATGATCCCGATCCTGCTGCTGCCACCGCTGATGCTGATGATCCTGATGAGCCTGCCCTTCGTGGAGGAGTGGATCACCGGTGACAAGCGCGAGCACCACCTGCTCCAGCGCCCGCGCAACGCCCCGACCCGCACAGCCCTGATGGTCGCCCTGATGACCTTCTACGGCCTGCTCTGGGCGGCCGGTGGCAACGACATCATCGCGATCAAGCTGCACCTGAGCATCAACGAGATCACCTACTTCATGCGTGGGGCGGTGTTCATCGGCCCCGTGCTGGCGTTCATCATCACCAGGCGCTGGTGCATCTCGCTGCAGCGGCACGACAACGAGTCGCTGCTGCACGGCTACGAGTCGGGCGTGATCATGCGTGACGCCGTGGGTGGCTACACCGAGAAGCACATCCCGCTGCCGAACCAGCGCGCCTACACGCTGACGGCACGTGACCGCGAGGAGGTGTTCACCCCGGCCACGGAGGCCGACCGCAACGGTGTCGCCTCCCCCACGGCCCGCAAGGACCGGGTCCGGGCACGGCTCTCGCAGTGGTGGTACGGCAACAACGTGCAGAAGCCCACCCGGGCCGAGCTCGAGTCCGCCGCCCACCACAACCACGACGAGGAGG
>DASSMN010000312.1:0-3141 GCA_035688885.1 Gemmatimonadales bacterium | reverse complement strand
CACCCCGGCCTACGCGACGCTCTCGCCCGCCACCAAGATCAAGCTGGCGACCCTCCCCAAGGGCGAGCTCATGGTGCGCCACCCGCATTTCACCCAGCCGATCTTCGTCCGGTTCCCCCGGCCGGCGGTGCTGAGCAGCCGGGACGGCATCGAGCGGTTTCCTCCCGCGCCCGACCTGCCGTTCCCGGACGCCGTCGCCCGCCAGCTGCGGGCGCTCGATCGGCGTATCGGCGCCGACACCGTCCGGGCGCTGGTCGAGGGACGGCGCGAGGAGGACGTGCGCCGTGCGCTGGCCGCCACCCGACGGGAGCGCCCCGAGGATGTCCTCGCGTTCTTCCGCGCCTGTCTGGGCCGGCGCGTGAGCTCCGAGCCGGTCACGTCCCGCCGTCCGATCCCCGCGATCAGGCGGGGCGACGACGAGGGGTACGGGTTCTGAACCTGGTTAGCTTCCACCGCACGGCGGCACCGGGCCAGCGGCCGTCCCACACCCACACTGGAGGATGACGGCCGGCATGCCCGATCGCCTTCGCATCCTGTTCGTGACCGAGGACGATCCCCTCTACGTCATCCGGTTCTTCGAGGTGTTCCTCGCCGAGTATCCCACCCAGGCGATGGAGATCTGCGGCATCACCATCGACCGTCCCTGGCACGAGCCGATCTGGAAGACCCTTCGCCGGCTCACCGGATTGTACGGCGTGGCGGGCGTGGCCCGCCTCGGCACCCGGTTTCTCCGCGCCCGGCTCGGCGGTCGTTCCATCGCCCGGCTGGCCGAACGACGCTCCATCCGGATGCTCCCCACCACCTCGGTCAACGCGCCCGCCTACGTCGCGGAGGTGCAGCGGCTCGCGCCGGATGTCGTGGTGTCGGTCGCCGCGCCCGAAATCTTCCGGGCCGATATCCTCCGGGTGCCGAGGCTGGGGTGCATCAACATTCATTCGGGGCGGCTGCCGGTCTACCGCGGCATGATGCCGACCTTCTGGCAGATGGTCCATGGGGAGCCCGAAGTTACGGTCACCGTGCACGAGATGGCCGAGCGCCTCGACGCGGGGGCGGTGCTCGGCACGGCCACCGTGCCGATCACTCCCCACGATTCGTTGGATCGGGTGATCACCGTCTCCAAGCAGGTGGGCGCCCGGCTGCTCATCCAGGTGCTGGATCAGATCCGCCTCGGCACGACCACCCGGACGCCACTCGACATGGCCGGCGCGAGCTATTTCTCGTTTCCCGACGAGCAGCACGTCCGGGAGTTCGTCAAGCGCGGCCACCGCCTGCTGTGAGGAACCTGTGATGGCTCTCTCGCCCCGGCCGGTCGCGGCCATGTCGGTGGATGTCGAGGACTGGTTTCAGGTCGAGAACCTGAAGCCGGTCGTCGCCCGTGACAGCTGGGAAGGTCGGGAGCGGCGGGTGGAACGGAATACCGATCGTATCCTGGAGCTGCTCGCGGAGCGCGGCCAGCGGGGCACCTTCTTCATTCTCGGGTGGGTGGCCGACCGCCACCCGGAGCTGATTCGCCGCATCGCGGCCGGCGGCCACGAGATCGCGTCCCACGGCTATGGCCACGACCTCGTGTACGAGCTGACCCAGGATCAGTTCCGGGAAGACGTGGGCCGCAGCAAGCGCATCCTCGAGGATCTCACCGGTCAGCCCGTGCGTGGCTATCGCGCCCCGTGCTTCTCGATTACGGACTGGGCGGTCACCATCCTGCAGGAGCTGGGCTTCGAGTACGACTCCTCGGTGTTTCCCACCGTCGCGCACGATCGCTACGGCCGCCTCACCGGCGTCGGCGCAGGGCAGCCCGTCGTCGCGCTGCGGCCGGGGTTCTACGAGGTGTGCATCTCCTGCCTGCCCTTCGGCGGGCGCGGGTTGCCGTGGGGGGGCGGCGGCTATTTCCGGATGCTGCCCTACCGCGTGTGGAGCAATGGGATGAGCCGCATCCTCAGGGCGGGGACCCCGTACGTCTTCTATCTCCACCCCTGGGAGATCGACCCGGGTCAGCCACGGGTGCCTGGTCTTGGGCGGCTCAGCTACTTCCGCCACTACGTCAATTTGGCTCGCTGCGAGGCGCGCTTCCGATCGCTGCTCGAGGACTTCTCCTGGACCACCCTCCGGGACCTGCTCGATCAATGGAAAGGCGCCGCCCAGGCGGAGCGCGCCACGCCCGCGGCTCGGAGCGCCTAGCGCGGTTCGGGTTGCTTGTGGTCCGGCGCGACGCGCCGTTACGTTGGATTCATGAACCCACCTCCTTCCGCCCAGAGCTCGTCCGCCACAGCCGCACTCTCCGCCGCCCCGCCCACCCCCCGTGATGACCGCCTGGGGGATTTCACCGCCGACTCCCGATTATTGATCATCACGCCGATGGCGGCGGTGGTGGGCGTCATCAGCGCGTTCGTCGCCGTGGCGCTGGTCTGGCTCATCGGGTCGCTGACCAATCTGTTCTACTACCATCGCCTCAGCTCGGCCCTGATCTCGCCGGCAGCCAATCAGCTCGGCTGGTGGGCGGTGCTGGTCCCGATGGTCGGCGGACTCGCGGTGGGTCTCATGGCCCGCTACGGGTCGGAGAAGATCCGAGGCCACGGCATCCCCGAGGCCATGGAGGCGATCCTCATCGGCCGGAGCCGCATGAGCGCCAAGGTGGCGTTGCTCAAGCCGCTCTCGTCGGCCATCTCGATCGGCAGCGGCGGCCCGTTCGGCGCGGAAGGTCCCATCATCATGACCGGAGGGGCCTTCGGCTCGCTGTTCGCGCAGGCCTTCCACCTCTCGGCGGCGGAGCGAAAGACCTTGCTCGTGGCGGGCGCGGCAGGGGGCATGGCGGCCATCTTCGCCACGCCGCTGGCGGCTGTCCTGCTCGCGGTCGAGCTGCTGCTGTTCGAGTGGAAGCCGCGGAGCTTCATCCCGGTCGCCGCCGCGGCCGCGGTGGCCGGCGCGGTTCGCGTGCCCCTGCTTGGCGCGGGGCCGATCTTCCCGGTCCAGCCTCATGGCGCGCTGGCCTGGGAGGAGCTGCTGCTCTCGCTGGCGGTGGGCATCGCGGCCGGCTTTGCGTCCGGAGCCCTGACCTGGCTGGTGTACTTCTTCGAGGACGCCTTCGCCAAGCTGCCTTTCCACTATATGTGGTGGCCCGTCATCGGTGGGCTGTGCGTCGGC
>DASSMN010000126.1:0-4549 GCA_035688885.1 Gemmatimonadales bacterium | reverse complement strand
GCTCCTCTTCCCTTGGCAGGCCAACGGATCGCTGATCCAGCGCGACGGGCACGTGATCGGGAGCGCGCTGATCGGTCAGACTTTCACCCGCCCGGAATACTTCCACTCCCGGCCCAGCGCCGCCGGGGCGGGCTACGACGCGATCGCCTCGGCCGGCGCCAACAAAGGCCCCACCGATCGCAAGCTGGCCGACACGCTGATCGCCGGAAACGTGGCGCGCGTGGTCGAGGAGGACGGGGCGGTACGGGGCGGGATCCCGGCCGACATGGTGACCGCATCGGCCTCGGGCCTCGACCCGCACATCTCTCCGGCGAACGCCGAGCTGCAGGTGGCGCGGGTCGCCAGAAGCCGGGGCGTGAGCGAGCAGCAGGTGCGGGCAGTTCTGCGGGAGCACACCGAGGGCCGGCAGTTCGGCGTTCTGGGTGAGCCCCGGGTGAACGTGCTGCTGCTCAACCTGGCGCTCGACAGTCTGGCGCCGGTTGCCGGGGCGGGCGCGCGCCCGACCTCGTCGAGGTAGGCCGATGCGCTCGATCCTCGCGGCGATCTCCTTCCTGGGGCTCGCCTCCCCCGGGCTGGCTCAGGAGGCCGGCGACTCGGCCTCGAGGTCGCGCCGGCCGGCGATCAGCGGCTTCGCCGAGGTGTCCTACGCCTACACCTCCCGGGGCGACGCCGACGCCATCGTGGGACGCCTCTACGACAGATTTCACGACGAGTTCGTGCTCAATGCCCTGACGATCGGCCTGGACCTGCCGTACGATGTCACCACCCTGAGCGCCGGGGCCCACGCCGAGGTGGTCTACGGCCAGAACGCATCGGTCATCAAGTCCGCCGGCTTCGACCTGGGCGAGCAGGGCGACGCCCCCCAGCTGTTCGTCACCCTGAATGTGCCCACCGCCGACGGCCACGGCGTGCAGCTCAAGCTCGGCCGGGTCCCGACCCTGATGGGCCTCGAGGTGATCGAGACGCCGAACAATCCGAACTGGTCGGAGGGCAGCCAGTTCATCTACCTCGAGAACTTCACCAACACCGGCGTCAGCGTCGAGCACAAGTTCAGCGACCGGGTGGACGCGCAGCTCCGGATGTTCAACGGCTGGGACCTGGTGAAGGACAACAACACCCGGAAGTCGTTTATGGGCCGGGTCGGGTGGTACCCGCGGGAAGGCACCACGGTCGCGGCGGTCGGGTTCGTGGGGCCGGAGCAGGCCGACGATCCCTCCGCCGACCGCTACGGCGGCGAGCTGTTGCTGGGCACCCGACTCGGCGCCCACACTCTGATCTGGCTGCAGGCCGATGTCGGCGGCGAGGAGGCCAATCCCGCGCTGCCCGATCCGGCTCGGGACGCCGCGTGGTACGCCGTCGGGGCATGGCTGGTCCGCGACTTCTCGCCCACGGTCGGGCTGGCGCTCCGAGGCGACTACGTGGACGACCGCGACGGCGCCCGCACCAGCGGCGTGCTCGGCTTCCCGGCCAACACCGCCCATCGGTTCGGCAGCGCGACGGCCACCCTGAACCTGCGGAGCTGGCCGGGCCTGCTGCTCCGGCCCGAGGTCCGCTACGATCGCTCCGGCCTCGCGGTGTACGCTGGAGCGCAGGACCAGCTGAGCCTCGCGCTGTCCGCGGCGTACGGCTTCTAGCCCGTTAGCCGGACCCGTGGGGGACCCCTAGATTCCTCCGCCTATGGCCCACAGCCGCCCCGATCCCGACGCCCTCCTCCGCCGCGTGCAGGAGGAGGAGGCCCGGGCCCGCCGGGGGCGGCTCAAGATCTTCCTCGGCGCCTCCCCCGGGGTCGGCAAGACCTTCACCATGCTCGCGGCGGCCCGGGCGCAGCGGGCCGAAGGGCTCGACGTCGCCGTAGGCGTGGTCGAGACTCACGGCCGGCAGGAGACCGCCCGCCTGGTCGACGGGTTGGAGATTCTCCCCCGCAAGCCGCTGGAGTACCGCGGGACGACCCTGCTCGAGTTCGATCTCGACGCGGCGCTGGCGCGTCACCCGGCGCTCCTCATCGTGGACGAGCTGGCCCACACCAACGCGCCCGGCTCCCGGCACGACAAGCGCTGGCAGGACGTCGAGGAGCTGCTCGACGCCGGCATCAATGTCTGGTCCACCCTCAACGTCCAGCATCTCGAAAGCCTGAACGACGTCGTCGCGGGCCTCACCGGCATCCAGGTGCGGGAGACGGTGCCCGACTCGGTGCTGGAGCGGGCCGACGACGTCGAGCTGGTAGACGTCACGCCCGACGTGCTGCAACAGCGGCTCCGCGAGGGGAAGGTCTACGTCCCCGAGCAGGCCGGCCGCGCCATCGACCAGTTCTTCCGTAAGGGCAATCTGATCGCGCTGCGCGAGCTGGCGCTCCGCCGCACCGCCGAGCGGGTGGACGCCCAGATGCGCGGCTACATGGCCGAGCGGGGCATTCGCGATACCTGGGCCGCTACCGAGCGGCTCCTCGTCTGCATCGGTCCGAGCCCCACGGCGGTGCGGCTGGTGCGAGCCACCCGCCGGATGGCCGCCCGGCTCCATGCCGACTGGATCGCCGTCCATGTGGAGACGCCTCGAGACCAGCGGCTCACCCGCGCCGAGCGGGAGGACATCCTCCGGGCCCTGGAGCTGGCCGAGCAGCTCGGCGCCCGCACGGTGAGCCTGAGCGGCCAGAGCGTGGCCGACGAGCTCCTGGCCTACGCCCGGGCGCACAACGTGACCCGGATCGTGGTCGGCAAGCCGGAGCGGCCGAGCTGGCAGGACCGGCTCCGTGGCTCGCTGCTCGACACGCTGGTCCGGCGGAGCGGTGCGATCGAGGTGCTGGCGATCACCGGCGAGGAGGAGGACCCGCAACCCCGTCCGGTCTTCGCCGGGGAGCCGGGCGAGTGGCGGGACTATCTCCGGTCCGCCGCGATCCTCCTGGTACCGACCGCGATCGGACTGCTTCTGCGCCGCCTCGGCGCCACCGTGGCGGTGATCGACGCGGCGATGCTCTACCTGCTGGCGGTGGTGGTCGCCGCCGCGCGCTACCGGCGGGGCCCATCCGTCCTCGCGGCCGTCCTGGGCATCGCCTCGTTCGACTTCTTCTTCGTCCACCCGTACTACACCTTCTCGGTGTCCGACATCCGCTACGTCCTCACCTTCGGCGTGATGCTGCTCGTCGCGCTGGTGCTGGGCGGGCTTACCGGCCGGATCCGGAGCCAGGCGGAGGCGTCGCGCGAGCGGGAACAGCGCACCGCGGCGCTCTACGCCCTGAGCCGTGACCTCGGCCTGGCGCAGGAGCGGAGTGAGGCCGTCGCGGCGCTGCTCCGCAGCGTGCGCGACACCTTCGCCGTGAAGGCCGCCGTGCTGCTTCCGGTCGACGGCGGCCGGGTCGAGCCGGCGGCGCCGCCGCCGTACTCCATCGACGAGCGCGAGCGGGCGGTGGCCCAGTGGACCTTCGACCACGCGCAGGTGGCGGGGCAGGGGACCCGCACGCTGCCGGCCGCCACGGCCATGTACGTGCCCATCGCCGCCGGCGAGCAGGTGCTGGGCGTGCTCGGACTCTCGACCGATGATCCCGCGTTCTTCCGCGACCCGGCTCGCCGCCGCCTGGTCGAGGCGCTGTCGGCCCAGGGTGCGTCGGCGCTGGAGCGGCTCTCGCTCACCGAACAGAGCCGGAAGACCTCGGTGGAGTTCGAGGCCGAGCGGCTCAGGACCGCCCTCCTGAGCTCGCTGTCGCACGACATGCGCACGCCGCTCGCCTCGATCGAAGGCGCGGCGAGCACCATGCTGGAGGGGCCGCCGGCGCCGGACCCACGGGTGCGCGACCTGGCGGGCACGATCGTCCAGGAGTCCCGCCGGATGGGACGCCTGGTGGCCAACCTGCTCGACATGATCCGGGTGGAGAGCGGTGCCCTGCAGGTGCAGAAGGAGTGGCAGCTCCTCTCCGACGTCGTCGGGGTGGCGCTCCTGCGCACGGAGGACCAGCTGCGCGAGCACCCCGTCGTTAGCACCCTCCCGGCCGACCTGCCCCTGGTGCCGGTGGACGAGATCCTGCTGGAGCAGGTCTTCGTGAACCTGCTGGAGAATGCCGCGCGGCACACCCCGCCGGGGACGCCGATCGAGATCGGCGCGGTGGCGCAGCCGGGCGAGGTGGTGGTGAGCGTCGCCGACCGGGGCCCGGGCATTCCGGCGGGGGAGGAAGAGCGCGTGTTCGAGAAGTTCCACCGGCTGGGGAGCGCGCCGGGGCAGGGCGTGGGGCTGGGGCTTACGATCTGCCGCGGCATCGTGACGGCCCATGGAGGGCGGATCTGGGCCGAGGCGCGACCGGGTGGCGGGGCGCTCTTCCGCTTCACCATCCCGATCACCGGCAGTCCCCCGACCCTGGCGCGCGAGGCCGCCGCCGAGCTCGAGCCCGCGCCGTGAGCGGCGACGTCAGCGCAGGGCCGCTGGTCCTCCTGATCGAGGACGAGCCGCAGATGCGGCGCTTCCTCCGCACCGCGCTCGCCGCGCGGGATTATCGGCTGGTCGAGGCCGGGACGGCCAGGGAGGGGCTGGCCCAGGCGACCGGCCGGAACCCCGACCTGATCCT
>DASSMN010000081.1:0-8899 GCA_035688885.1 Gemmatimonadales bacterium | reverse complement strand
TCGACGCCGCAAGCACGGCGCGGGGAGTGGTGCATCAGCTCTCCGGGACGATCTGGCCGATCGAGTTCGATTTCTGGAATGGCCTCACCCTGGCCGCGGCCTGTGCCGGGGCCTCCGAGGAGCGGCGAGCCTCGTATCTGGCGGAGATCGACGCGGCTCGCCGCCGGCTCGCCGCGCTGGCCGAACACTGCCCCGAGAACTTCCTGTGCCAGTCCATCCTGTTGTCCGCCGAGATCGAGCGGGTGTCGGGGCGCGGACCCGCCGCTCAGGAGCGCTACGAGCAGGCGATCGGCTACGCCGAGACCACGGGCATGCTCTGGCAGGAGGGTCTGGCTCACGAGCTATGCGCCAGGTTCTGGAGCGAGCGGGCGCAGCACCGGGTGGCCGCGGCCTACGTTGCGGCCGCCCGCCGTGCCTATGCCGCCTGGGGAGCGGCCGCCAAGGTCGCCGACCTCGACCGGCGCTATGCCTCGCCCGGCGCTGAGCCGGCCTCGTCGCGGGATGCCGCAGCCGACAGCGTCGGGTCGCCCGTGCTCGCCGAAGTGAGCAGCATCGACCTCGCCACCGTGGTCAAGGCCGCGCGGGTCCTGGCCGGCGAGATGGAGCTCGAGCGTCTGCTCACGAAGATGCTGTCCATCGCCATCCAGAACGCCGGGGCCGAGCGTGGCGTGCTGGTGCTGGAGCACGACGGCGCTCCGCGGGTCCACGCCCGCGGCTCGGGCGACCGGGTCACGGTCGCGGTGCAGGGGACGCCGCTGCGCGGCGCGGACTCGGTCCCGGTGGTGATCGTCAATCACGTGCGGCGGAGGGGCGAGGGGTTGGTGCTGGTCGACGCCCGGACCGACGAGCGATATCGCCATGATCCCTACGTGCTCGCCGGCCAGCCCCGCTCGGTCCTGGTGGCCCCGCTGGTGAATCAGGGCCGCCTCCTCGGCGTGGTGTACCTCGAGAACAACCTCGCGACCGGGGTGTTCACGCCCGAGCGTCTGGCGCTCATTCAGGTGCTGGCGTCTCACGCGGCCATCGCCATCCAGAACGCGCAGCTCTACGCCGGCCTCAAGCGCGAGGTGGACGATCGCACCAGGATGGAGTCGGCCCTGCGCACCATCAGCGAGGGCACCGCCGCGCTCACGGGGCTCGCGTTCTTCCAGGCGGTGACGCGGCTCGCCGCCGAGACGCTGGGCACCCGCTACGCCTTCGTGGCGGAGGTCGTGGGCCCGCGCCGGGACCTGCTCCGGACCCTGGCCTTCTGGCAGGGCGAAGCGTTCGGCGCCAACGTCACCTATCCGGTGGCCGGTACGCCCTGCGAAGCCGTCATCGCCGGGGAGATGTGCCACCATCCCCGCGATCTCCAGGCGCTCTTCCCCGCCGATCGCGATCTCGTCGGGCTCGGCGCGGAGAGCTACCTGGGCGTTCCCCTCGTCGGCTCGTCCGGCGAGGTGGTCGGACATCTCGCGCTGATCGACGTCAAGGAGCTGCTCCCTGACCCGCAGACCCTGGCGGTGCTCAAGATCTTCGCCAGCCGCGCCGGCACCGAGCTCGAACGGCAGCGCGCGGACGATGCCCTGCGGGAGAGCCAGCTCCGCTACAGCACCCTGGCCGAGACCGTGCCGGAGGTGCTGTACACCAACCGTCCCGACGGTGGCTGCGACTACGTGAGCCAGCGGTTCCTCGACTATACCGGAATGTCGTCCGAGGCCGCGCTCGGTTTCGGCTGGAGCGAGGCGATTCACCCGGTAGACCGTGACCGGACCGTGGCGCTGTGGGACGAGTCGGCGCGGAGCGGCCGCCCCTTCGACGCCGAGTGCCGGATGCGCCGGTACGACGGCGAGTACCGCTGGTTCCGGACGCGAAGCGTTCCCATGCACGGCCCCGACGGCACCATCGTGCGCTGGTTCGGCGTGTCCACCGACATCGACGACTCCAAGCGGGCCGAAGAGGCACTGCGGGCGGCCCTCACGGAGGTGGCGCAGCTCCGGGATCGGCTGCAGGCCGAGAATGTCTACCTGCTGGAGGAGGTGAAGCAGCAGCAGGGATTCGAGGAGATCATCGGCCGGAGCCCGGTGCTCCAGCGCGTGCTGCGACAGGTGGAACAGGTCGCGCCGACCGATACGACGGTGCTCGTGACCGGCGAGACCGGCACCGGCAAGGAGCTCATCGCCCGCGCCATCCACAATCTGAGCGCCAGAAAGCATCGTCCCATGGTGACGGTGAACTGCGGCGCGATCTCGGCGGGCCTCGTGGAAAGCGAGCTGTTCGGCCACGAGAAGGGCGCGTTCACGGGCGCGGTGAGCCGCAAGGTGGGGCGGTTCGAGCTCGCGAGCGGCGGCACCATCTTCCTCGACGAGATCGGCGACCTCTCGCTCGATCTTCAGGTCAAGCTGCTCCGGGTGCTCCAGGAGGGCGAGTTCCAGCGGGTGGGAGGGTCGGCCACGATCAAGGTGGACGTCCGGGTCATCGCGGCTACCCACAAGGATCTCGAGGCCGCGGTGGAGGACGGGCGCTTCCGGGCGGACCTCTTCTATCGGCTCAACGTGTTCCCCATCCGCACCCCGCCGCTCCGGGAGCGCCAGGAAGACATTCCCGCCCTGGTGCGCTACTTCGTCATGAAGTACACCGCCAAGACCGGCAAGCGCATCGACACGGTGCCCAAGTCCGTCCTCGACCGGCTGGGCGCCTACGCGTGGCCGGGAAACGTGCGCGAGCTGGCCAACGTGCTGGAGCGATCCGTCATCGTGAGCCGGGGCAACAGCCTCGAGCTGGGCGAGTGGGTGGCGGCCATGCCGGAGACTCGTCCTCCGCGGGACTCGGGACCGCGCGATCTCTCGCGCGAGCGGATCATCGAAGCCCTGGAGCGGTCCGGCTGGCGGGTGAGCGGCCCGCGCGGTGCCGCCCAGGCACTGGGTCTCAAGCCCACAACGCTCGAGGCGCGGATGAAGCGGTTGGGAATCACCAGACCGAGTACGACCTCCCAATCTTCGTGACTTTCCCATTCCATTGGGACTCAGGGGCCGGTTTTCCCAACTGAGCGGCCCCGCAGTCCACCTCGTAACACAGCCTCCGACAACGCGTTGCAGCAATCGAGCCGTTCCGCTCTGGTTCGGCACGCCGTCTGCCTTTAGGCCCGGCGGCGCTTTCCGAGGGATCAATGCTCCGTCTGACCCGTACCACCCGGCTTCCCCATGAGGTCGTCGTCCTGCTCGAAGGCCAGATCGTGGCCGAATGGGTGGAGCTGCTGGAGGCCGAATGTCTGACACTGTTGCAAACCGATCAGCAGGTGCTGCTCGACTTGTCCCGGGTCAGCTATCTCGATCGCCGAGCGGCGCGACTGCTCCGCGACCTGGCCGCCCGCTCCGTTCAGCTCATCAACTGCCCGCCCCTGGTCGCCGACCTGGTCTCGGAGGACGCGTCATGAACACCGCCGAGCCGGTGGGCACCGTGACCGTACAGGCCGAGTTCGAGGAGCTGCTCGGCCCGATCCTCCAGATGGCATACGGCACCGCCGTGCGGCTCACCCGCAGCCGGACCGAGGCGGACGATCTGGTTCAGGACGCATCGCTCATGGCATTTCGAGCCTTCGGCACCTTCCAGCGGGGCACGAACTTCAAGGCCTGGTTCTTTCGGGTCCTGACCAACGCATTTTACAGCCGGCATCGGAAGGAAAAGCACGAGAAGGCCCACGTCAGCACCGACGACGTCCCGCAGCTCTACCTGTACCACAAGACGACCGACGCCGGCCTGGCCGGTCCCGACAGTGACCCGGCCTCGACCATCCTGGACCGGCTCGACGCCGAGCGGGTCGGGCAGGCCCTCGACGCGCTGCCGGAGGAGTACCGGGCGGCCGCGACCCTGTATTTCATCGACGACCTCTCCTATCAGCAGATCGCCGACATGCTGCACTGCCCCGTCGGCACGGTGCGGTCTCGGCTGCACCGGGGTCGCCGGATGCTGCAGAAGTCGCTGTGGGACATCGCGGTGGAGCGGGGGATCAATAGCGCCCACGCGCTGGGTCCGATGGAACCATCCTGACGCGACTGGCGTTCTGTCCTCGACTACCGGCATGCCCGGGCCCCTGGTGAGGCGGAACTCATGCAGCATGGCATCTCCTGCGCGGAGATGGTTCGTCGGCTCGACGACTACGTGGACCGCGCCCTCTCCCCGGTGGAGCTGGAATCGGTAGAGTCCCACCTTCTCGGGTGCGTCACCTGTACCAGGCAGTTTCGCTTCGAGATCTCACTCCGGGACGGGCTGCGCGAGCGGCTCCTCCGGATCCGCGCGCCAGAGGACCTGCTGGAGCGCATCCATCAACGGCTGGCATCGGATCTGGCCGGATAGGCCGCAGGAGAACACCATGCCTGCATCGACCCATTACGACATCATCATCATCGGCTCCGGCGCGGGCGGGGGGACCCTGTTCCACAAGCTGGCGCCCTCAGGCAAGCGGATCCTCCTGCTCGAGCGGGGCGACTACGTCCCCCGGGAGGCCGACAACTGGAGCACGCACGCCGTCAACGTCGAAGGGAAGTACCAGACTCGCGAGCATTGGCGTGACCAGGACGGGAAGGAGCTTCATCCCCATACGAATTACTGGGTGGGTGGCAACACCAAGTTCTACGGGGCCGCCCTGTTCCGACTCCGGAAGCAGGATTTCGGCGAGCTCAGGCACGACGGCGGCCTCTCGCCCGCCTGGCCGCTGAGCTACGACGACATCGAGCCCTACTACACGGCCGCCGAGCATCTGTACCAGGTGCATGGTGAGCGCGGGGTGGATCCCACCGAGCCGCCCGCCAGCGCGCCCTACCGATACCCGGCCGTCACCCACGAACCGCGGATGCAGCAGCTCAGTGACGACTTCGCCGCCCTCGGGCTGACCCCATTTCACGTGCCCCTCGGCATCATGCTCGATGAGGCCGACCGGCGCCGGAGCCGCTGCATCCGCTGCGGTACCTGCGACGGCCATCCCTGCTTGGTGCAGGCCAAGTCCGACGCCGAGGTCGTCTGCGTCGATCCCGCGCTCCGCCACGACAACACAACGCTGCTGACCGGCGCCTACGTCTCCCGCCTGGAGACGAGCCCGTCGGGGCGCGAGGTGAGCCGGGTGCTCGTGGAGCGGAACGGCGCCCGCGAGACGTACACCGCCGACATCGTCGTGGTCTCCGCCGGTGCCATTAACTCCGCCGCGCTGCTGCTCCGCTCGGCGAGCGACCGGCATCCGCGCGGACTGGCCAACGGCTCCGACGTCGTGGGCCGGCACTACATGGGCCACATCAACTCCGTGCTCATGGCGCTCTCCCGCTGCCCCAACCCGACCGTGTTCCAGAAGACCCTCGCCGTGAACGACTTCTACTTCGGCTCGCCGGAGTGGCCGTCGCCGATGGGTCACATCTCCTTTGTGGGCAAGCTCGACGGGGTGACGCTCTCGGCCGGCGCGCCGGCCATCGCGCCCGGCTGGACCCTCGATCTGATGGGCAAGCACTCCATCGACTTCTGGCTCACCTCCGAGGACCTGCCCGATCCCGACAACCGGGTCACGTTGGACCGAGAGGGCCGGATCACGCTCGCGTATACGCCCAACAACGGCGAAGGCCATCGGCGACTGATCAAGCAGGTGGAGAGCCTGATGCAGCGCCAGACCGCCTGTCCTATTCATGGCAAGAGCTGCCATCAGGGACTGTTCTCCCGCAACCTCTTCATCGGCCAGCGCATCCCACTGGCCGGCGTCGCCCACCAGAACGGTACTATTCGCTTCGGGCACGATCCCGAGACCTCGGCCCTCGACGTGAACTGCCGGGCGCACGAGGTCGACAACCTCTACGTAGTCGACGGGAGCTTTTTCCCTTCGAGCGGCGCGGTCAATCCGGCGCTCACCATCATGGCCAACGCGCTCCGGGTCGGCGACCACCTGCTGGAGCGGCTCGGTGCCCGAGCGGGTGAGAGCCGTGCCGCGGCGCGGCCGGCGGGAGTCGGGGCATGATGCCGCGGTTCGCGTTGCTCGCCTTGCTCCTCGCGTCCGGCGTCCAGGCCCAGGCGCCGCATCCGTGGCAGGGCAAGGGCGCCGTCCCGCGAGATGCGGCCGAGTCATCGGCTTCCGAAGTGGCCAACCGGGCCGTGGCGGTGGCGATGGTAGGCATGACCGTCGGCGATATGGACCGCTCGGTCGCGTTCTACACCGGCGTGCTCGATTTCCGGGTGGTAAGTGACGACACGGCCGGGGGCGCGAGCTACGACAGCCTGCAGGGCCTCAGCGGCACCAGCCTCCGGGTGGTGCGGCTCCGGCTTGGCGATGAATACCTGCAGCTCACCCAGTACCTGAGCCCGCGCGGCCGCCCCGGCCCCGCCGGTGCCCGGAGCAACGATCGCTGGTTTCAGCACGTCGCCATCATCGTAAGCGACATGGACAGCGCCTACGCCCACCTCCGGGGCAAGGTCACGGAGGTCTCCGCCGGCCCCCAGCTCTTGCCCAAGACCATCCCCAATGCCGCCGGCATCCGGGCGTTCTACTTCAAGGACCCGGACGGGCATCCGCTCGAGGTGCTCCAGTTCCCGCCTGACAAGGGCGACCCCAAGTGGCACGCCATCACCGACCGACTCTTCCTCGGCATCGACCACACGGCCATCGTGGTGCATGACACCAGGCGAAGTCTCGCGTTCTATCGCGATGCGCTTGGCCTCCGGGTGGCCGGCGAGAGCATGAACTTCGGCACCGAGCAGGAGCGGCTCAACAACGTGCCGGGCGCTCGGCTGCACATCACCGGGCTGCGCGCGGCTCGCGGACCAGGCATCGAGTTTCTGCAGTATCTCACCCCCCGCGATGGCCGGCCCTATCCGGAGGACGAGCGCCCGAACGACCTGGTGCATTGGCAGACGACCATCGCCGTGCCCGACCTCGCCTCGGCCGCGCGGCGGGTGCGGCAGGCGCGAGCCCGCGTCGTTTCGGTCGGTTTCGGGGAGGGGCTGGTCGTGCGCGACCCGGACGGGCACGCGGTTCAACTGGTCGAGGACCAAGGAGCAGTCCATGCGCAGCACTGATCGGGGCGGCCTGGCCGTCGCCCCCGCGGTTGACGCAGACCGCCCGGCGAGGCCGGCGGCCGCGATGATGAAGGCCATCGCGGTGTTTCCGGGCAAGCCCGATTCGATGCATCTCGGGCGGCTTCCCAAGCCCTCGGTCGAGGATGTGCCGGGAGGAAGGGGCGTCCTGGTCAAGGTGCTCCGGGTGGGCGTGGACGGGACCGACAAGGAGATCAACGCCGCCGAATACGGCGCCGCGCCGCCGGGTTACGACTTTCTGGTGACCGGCCACGAGAGCTTTGGCCGGGTCGAGGCCGTAGGGCCCAACGTGAGCCCGTGCCAGCTGGCGGTGGGCGACTACGTCGTCGCGACCGTGCGCCGCCCCGGCTCGAGCATCTACGACCGGATCGGCACTTACGACATGACGACCGACGACGTGTACTACGAGCGGGGGATCAACCTGCTCCACGGGTACCTCACGGAATACTACGTGGACGATCCCGAGTACATCGTCCGGGTGCCGGCCGGCCTGAAGAACGTCGGCGTCCTGCTCGAGCCCACCACCGTAGTGGAGAAGGGCATCGCTCAGGCCTTCGAGATCCAGCGCCGGCTCCGCGTCTGGCGGCCGCATAGCGTGGCGGTCATGGGCGCCGGCACGATCGGACTGCTGGCCGCGCTCGCGCTGAGGCTCCGAGGGCTCGACGTGACGGTTTTCGGCCGCACGCCCAGGCCGTATCTCAATTCCGATCTGATCGAGGCGCTCGGCGCCCGCTACGAGTCGACCGCCACGCTGCCCATCCTCGACGGCGCCCGGAAGTACGGGCCGTTCGACCTCATCTTCGAAGCCACCGGCGCCTCCGCGGTAGTGTTCGAGAGCATGCGGGCGCTGGCCAAGAACGGCGTGCTGGTGCTCTCCAGCGTCACCGGCGGCGACCGGATGATCGAGGTCCCGGCCGACCGCATCAATCTGGAGTTCGTGCTCGGCAACAAGGTGATGGTCGGAACGGTCAACGCGAACCGCGAGTATTTCGAGCTCGGCGTGAAGGACCTGGCGCAGGCCGAAGCGCAGTATCCGGGCTGGCTGGGGCAGCTCCTCACCCATCCGGTAAAGGGATTGGAGAACTGGAAGCTCCTGCTCGATACGCTCACCAATGCCAAGGGTGCCATCAAGGTCTACTGCGAAGTCGCGGAGGAATGACATGACGCTGGCGTCGTCGGTGTTCCCCCAGACCTGGGCGACGACGAGGGGCGCGGCCTCCACCCGCGAGGCGCGGCTGTCCCTCGGCGCGGCTCACCTCTACCCGTGGATCGAGGCCGGTCGGTGGCAGCCGGCCGCCGCGCTCGCCGACCAGGTCGTGGCGGGGCGGCTTCTCCGCGGCACGCACCAGCTTGCCGGCGGCCGCGCGCTGCCCGACGCGCATTTCGAGTTCCGAGGCGGAGCCGAGCGGCCTCGACACGCGGGCCGGCCGCGCAGGGAAGACCGCTAGGAGCCCGAGCGTGATCACCGTTCGGCACAAGGCGACGGGGGCGCCGCTCCGCGAGGTCGAGGCCGACTCGCTTGCCGGGGCGTCGTTGCCGCACGCCGTCCTGCTCGGCGCCGACCTCCGGCACGCCGACCTGCGAGGCGCCGATCTCCGCTGGGCCGACCTCTGCCAGGCCGATCTCCGCGGTGCCCGGCTGGACGATGCCATCCTCGAGGGCGCCGATCTTACCCTGGGCAACGTCGCCGGCGCCTCCTTTGCCGGCGCACGGATGGCCGACGCCAGGCTCCAGGCCGTCTGCCTCGAGGAGCCGGGCCCTGCCGGCCCGAGCTTCCGCGGCAGCGACCTCACCCGCGCCACCCTCAAGAACTCGAATCTCCGGCGGGCCGACTTCGCCGACGCGGAGTTGC
>DASSMN010000029.1:0-5770 GCA_035688885.1 Gemmatimonadales bacterium | reverse complement strand
GGCCACCGGGTCCGCGGTGGTGCTGCAGGTGCTGGCGATCGGTACCGGGGCGGCGATTGCGGGCGTCACGGGTCGCCGCGCCATCGAGGCGGCCCACCCGGGCGCGCAGGTGGTGCTCGTACTGCTGGTCGTGGCCTCGCTGATCGGCGTGGGGCTGCTGCTCTGGCCGCCCGTCCTGCGGCGGCTGCTCCGGCTCACCGCCCCCGGCGCCGAGCAGCGGGGCGCCCCGCCGGTCAGCGGGATCGCGCTGGGGATCGTGGCTAATGCCGTGGCCTGGGCGGGGTACGGGGCGGCGCTCTGGCTGCTCGCGCGCGGAATCCTGCCGTCGGTGGAACTTCGTCCGGCACTCGCGGTGGCCGTGTTCACCGCGTCGTATCTCGCCGGCTTTCTCGCCTTGTTCGCGCCGGGCGGCATCGGGGTGCGCGAGGGGTTGTTCATTCTGATGCTGCAGGGCCCGCTGGGCATCGGCGCCGCGACGGCGCTGGCCGTCGCCTCGCGTCTGCTGCTCACGCTCACGGAGCTCGGGGCCGCGGTCCCGTTCCTGTTACTGCCGCAGGGGAGAGCGCGTGTCGTACCCTGAGTCCGCCTCGGTCCCGCCCTTCGAGCCGCGCCGGCCGGCGCTGCTCGCCGGGACCGTATTCCTGCTCGCCGCCCTCACCCTGTGCTGGCCCATGCTCGCCGGCCGGTGGCTCCTGGGCGACGATCAGTACGTCACCGGCTATGGCTTCCGACTGTTCGGGGCCGAGATGTTCCGGGCGACGCACCATATTCCCGAGTGGAACCCGTACCTGTTCGGGGGCCTGCCGTTCATCGCCGCGATGCACGGCGACATCTTCTACCCCACCGCCTGGCTCCGCTGGATCATGCCGGTGGACACGGCGATGAATGTGGGCTTCTTCGCCCACATCGTCCTCGCCGGCCTCAGCCTGTACGTTCTGGTCCGCGCTCTGGGCGTGGGCTGGGCCGCCGCCGTGATCGGCGGCCTTGCGTACGAGCTCACCGGCATCGTCGCCTCGCTGGTCCGGCCCGGACACGACGGGAAGCTGTTCGTCTCGGCGCTCGCCCCGCTCGCCTTCCTGGCGCTGCTCCGCGCGATTCGAGACCGGCGGCAGGGCGGCTACGCCGGGCTGGCGCTCGTCGTCGGACTCGGCCTGGTGAGCCCGCACTACCAGATGACGTACTATCTGCTGGTGGCCTGCGGTCTCTGGACGCTGTACCTGGTGTTCTTCGATCCGGATCGCCCCGCCGGCCTGCAGTGGCCGCTCGAGCTCGCCAAGGCGTTCGGGGCCATCGTACTCGGGCTCGGCATCGCGGCCATCCAGGTCGTGCCCTTCCTGGAGTACATCAAGTACTCGCCGCGGGGCGCCGGGGGACCCAGCACCGGCTGGGACTACGCCGTTCTGTTCTCGATGCCGCCGGAGGAGATCGTCACGACGGTGCTGCCACAGTTCAACGGCGTACTGGACCATTACTGGGGGCGCAACTTCTTCAAGCTGCACACCGAGTATCTGGGCGCCGTGGTCGTGGTGCTGGCGTGGCTCGGGGTCACCGACCGAAGCCGCCGGCGCCTGGTGCAGGGCTTCGCGGCCGTCGCGATCCTGTTCCTCCTGGTCTCCTTCGGCGGGCACACGCCATTCTACTACATCTGGTACGAGCTCATGCCCATGATGAAGAAGGTGCGTGCACCGGGCATGGCGTTCTTCCTGGTGGCCTTTCCGGTAGCCATCTATGCCGCCTTCGGCGCCGATCGGTTGCTCAAGGGCGAGGTCGCGCTGCGCTCGCTGATGATTCCGCTGGCGGTCCTCGGCGGTTTGGCGCTGCTGGGCGCGGTCGGCGTCCTCCAGGCAGTGGCCACCGTGCTGGCCAGCGCCGAGCAGGCCGCCCGCGTGAGCGCCAACGCCGACGCGCTTCAGGGCGGGGCGGTCCGGCTGCTGGTGGTCGTCCTGCTGGGTGGCGGCATCCTGTGGGCCGTCTGGCGCGGGCGGTTGACGGGCGCCGCGGCCGTGGCGGGCCTCGCTGTCGCCGTGGTGGGAGACCTGTGGAGCGTCGACCGACTGTTCTTCGAATTCCGGGATCCGGCGTCGGTGACCTTCGCCGATGACGCCGTCACCAGCCGGCTGCGCGCCGTGCCGAAGCCGTACCGCGTGCTGGATGCCGGGGTATATCAGGGCTCGTACCTGATGGCGCACGACGTCGAGACCGTGCTGGGTTACCACGGGAACGAGGTCCGGTTCTACGACGAGCTGCTGGGCGGGAAAGGCCAGTGGCGCAATGCGGGGAACCCGAATCTGCTGGACTTGCTCGCGGTGCGGTTCCTGCTGCTGCCGGAGGCCCAGCCGGTGCCCGGGTTTCATCAGGTCGTGGGGCCGGTCACCACGACGCCCGGCTCGCCGGCCGTCCTGTTCGAGCGCGACACGATTCCGCCCTATGCCCGGGTGGTGGCAGGCGCCGCCAAGCTGGCCGAGGATCAGATCATCCCGACCGTGCTCGATCAGCGGTTTCCCTATAATCAGCTCGCGCTGTACAGCGACACGGCGAGCGTCTCGCCCGAGAAGATTCGTCCGGGCCAGATTCCCGGCCCGGCACCCGTGACCGCGGCCGTGGCTGGCTGGGCGCCCGGCGAGATGCGGGTCACCCTCTCGGGCTCGGCGCCCACGCCCACGTATCTGGTGATCGCCGAGAACTGGTATCCCGACTGGCACGCCACCGTGGACGGGAAGCCGGCCGCCGTGCACCGCGCGGACTACACGCTCTTGAGCGTGGTGCTGCCCCCCGGCGCGCGCGAGGTGCGGCTCTGGTTCGCCTCGAGCTCCTATCCGCTGGGGAAGGTGGTCACGGCTCTGGCGCTGCTGCTCACGCTCGGACTCTACGCCGTGCCGCTCTGGCTGCGCCGGCGGAGCGCCGCCCATGGCTGAGGGCGCCCTCGTGCCCGGCGCCGAGCGCGAAGCCCGGCCGGTCGGCGAGCGCGCCCTGGTCGTGATCCCGACCTACAACGAGCGGATCAACCTGCCGCTCATCGTGCCGCAGATCCTGCAGCAGGATCCGCGACTCGAGGTGCTGGTGGTCGACGATAACTCCCCCGATGGCACGGGGAAGCTGGCCGACGAGCTGGCGGCGGCCGACCGGCGTATCCACGTGCTGCACCGGCCGGGGAAGGCGGGACTGGGGAAGGCCTACCTGGCGGGGTTCCGGTGGGCGCTGGATCAGGGCTACGACCTCGTCTTCGAGATGGACGCGGATTTCAGCCACGATCCCAAGTTCCTCCCCGATTTTCTGCGGGCCATCGAGCATGCGGATCTGGTGCTCGGCTCCCGCTATGCGGCGGGGGTGAACGTCATCAACTGGCCCATCAGCCGGCTGCTCCTGTCGGTCGGGGCCAACGAGTACGCCCGTCGCATCACCGGGCTCCCGATCACCGACTCGACCGGCGGATTCAAGTGCTTCCGCCGGCGGGTACTCGAGGCCATCGACCTCGACCGGGTGCGATCGAACGGCTATTCCTTCCAGATCGAGATGACCTTTCGGGCGTGGAAGAAGGGGTTTCGGCTGCTGGAGATCCCGATCGTATTCACCGACCGGGTCGAGGGACAGAGCAAGATGAACAAGCGGATCGTCCGGGAGGCCATCTGGATGGTGTGGTGGCTCCGGGTGCAGTCGATGACGAGGCGCCTGTGAGGGGCACCATCGTCTACAAGATGACCGGGTCGGGCAACGACTTCGTGGTGCTCGACGGCCGGTCAGCCGACGTGGCCGCCTGGATCCCCGAGCGCATCGTCCAGTTGTGCGACCGCCGCACCGGCGTGGGTGGCGACGGGCTGGTAATCCTCTCGCCTGAAGCGCCGGACGCGGTCCGGATGGACTACTGGAATTCCGACGGCTCTCGGGCCGCCATGTGCGGCAACGCGGCGCTGTGCAGCGCGCGGTTGGCCGTATTTCTCGAGCTGGTCGAGCCCGGCGAGATGCGCCTGCTGACCGATGCCGGCGTGGTGCGGGCCCGGAGCCTCCCGGACAGCGACCGCGCCGAGATCCGGGTGCCGGACTTCGAGCTGTCGGCGGCGCTCCCCGAGTTCGAGCGGGCCCCCGGCGAGCGCTGGATGGCGTTCGCGACCGTGGGCGTGCCGCACCTGGTCATCGGCGTAGACGACATCGAGAGCATCGATCTCATGGGCCGTGGCCGAACCCTGCGGTATGACGCCCGCCTTGGCGCCGCCGGGGCCAACGTGAACTTCGTGGCCGAGCCGGCTCGACCAGGCGAGCCGTGGCGCATCCGGACCTACGAGCGCGGAGTCGAAGGCGAAACGCTGGCCTGCGGCACCGGGACCGTGGCCTCAGGGGTGGCGGTGGCAGCCCGCGGGGCGGCGCACCTGCCAACCCGGTTTGCCAGCCGGGGAGGAGAGGAGCTCCTGGTCAGGGCTGAGCTCAGGGGCCGCCAGGCTTCGGATGTCTGGTTGGGCGGGCAGGGGAAGCTGGTATATCGGGCGGTGTGGGAGGGATAGGCGAGGCGTAGCGTGTGAGCCGCAGGTGTGGGTCGTCACGGATTCGCATAACCAGCTCATCATCAACGACTTACCTGTAATCTTCCGCTTGGCCGACCCCAGTCCCCGAGGGGCAGGTGGATTACTCCACACTTCTCCACAGTTATCCTCATGGCAACTTAACATAACATATCTTATACGACGTTACCTCGTGACGTTCTCTATCGCCGCCTCTTCGAGGCGAGCTCGCGGCGACCACATCCGCCGCGAGCCCCACCGCCACGCCTACTTGTTCTGGCCCTGCTTCGGCTCGCCTTGACCCTGCTTGGTGTCCGGCTCGCCGTGCTGCGGGTTGCCCTGGTTCATCTTCATGTGGTTCATGGCACCCGCCATCATGTCGGCCATCCGGATTTCCTTGTATCCAGGCGGCACGGCGAACATGTCGTCGCCCAGCGCCTTGGGCTCGATCTTTACGGCTTCCATGTCGGTCTTGGTCTTGCCGTCCTTGTAGCTCTTGGCCTTCAGGATGCCCTTGTTCCCGGCCACCAGCTGACGAAACTGCTGCATTCGCGCGGCCGCGGCGCCTCCACGCTGCATCATCGGATTGTTGAAGGTGACGGCGTCGAGCCTGAAGCCCACGCCGGTGGCCACGCAGGCGTCCCCCTCGTCCTTGCCGCCGTCATCTTCGATGTACACGCCGTGGTAGACGTCGCACCGAACGCCCGCCACCGTCTCGCTCTTGCCGGTCTTGGTGAATGACCCCTTGGCGGCGGCCTCATCGTCCTTGCCCTGTTTCATCATCGAGCCCATCATCGCCTGCATCTGCTTCGCGTCCGCCTCGGTCATGGTCATGACCTGCTTCTTCTCCGGGTCGACCATCATCATGACCTTGGCGTCGTTGTCGATGATCATGGATCCGTGGTGGGCGCCGAACCCGTCGAGGCGAACCTTGTTGCCCTTCGTGTACTGCACGAACGTATCCTGCCGGCCGGATTCACCGTCATTCAGGAATGTGATCACGCCGTTGAAGCTGGACTGGGCCGCCAGTGCCCCGAACGGCACAGGCGACGCGACCAGCAGGACGGCGACCGTCCTCCACGACCTCCGCATTCGTCGGCTCTCCTCTCGTAGTAATGTCAGGTCCAACACCTGCCTGAGGGCTCCCGTCCCCCGCACGCGCCTAGGCCAACAGGATGCGGTCTCCGACGGGAGGTTTCTATGGGCGTGCGATTCGTTCCTGAGCATGGCAACGGCTCGCGGCTTTCGGTGGGTTGGGGAGCCTTAATATGCGGCGC